>CALMVM010000141.1:0-4320 GCA_937873255.1 uncultured Verrucomicrobiota bacterium
AGCGCGTCGCCGAGGGCCGTGACGGACGCGCCGAAAGTCAGTTTGCGCAGAAGCTCCGTCGCGGTCGGAGCGGGCGGCGTACCCTCCGACGGGTTGCCGCCGGCGGGGCCGAGGTCGTGGAGTTCGCGGCCGAAGCGGTAAAAATGCAGGTCGGCCTTTTGTTCCAGACGCGCCCACAGGCCCAGGCGTGGGTTGGCCGTGACGGCGGCAAGAATTTCGGCGCGCGAGGCGTTTCGCCATTTGTCCAGACCCGATGGTGGGGTGGTCGAAACGCCGGCGTCGGGCGGCAGGAGGTCGGCTGCAATCGCGGCGCGCGCGAGGTCCGCGGGAGCCTGACGCCGCTCCCGGATGCCCATGCTCTCGGAATCGTCGAGCAAAACGAGGAGCTTGCCCCGCACGGGGTCATTGAGGGTGATCATCAACACCGGCCGGACGAGCAAAGCGACGAACAGCGCCGCCAGGAAAATCCGCATCGCCACCAGCACCCCCCGCCGCCCGCGCGTGAGTGCGGGGGCGCCGCGGCGATAACCCAACCAGATCGACGCCGCCAGCAGCGCCAGCAGCACGAACGCCCATCCGCCACCCAATCCCTCGAAGGACAACGCCGTCTCGGCGCTCCCGCCCCCCGGCGGCGCGGACACCAGATGATCGAGCAAGGCGCGGATCATCGCGGGACGCTGAGTTTGTGGGCCAGGAACATCTCGCCCAGGAGGGCCAGGCCCGCCGCGCAGAGCAGGGGCAGCCACAATTCACGGCGCACCCCGGCGCTGGCCTGGACTTCCGGCGCGTTGGTCGGCGCGGACGGTTGGCCGGGCCGGTCGGTCATGAGGGCATCGATCTTCGCGCGGTCCATCACTCGCAGGTCGGACTCCTTCGGGTCGATCCCCACCGCGAACGCCGCCACCGTGTTTTCTTCACCGGCCACCTTCAACCGATAGCCGCCGGCTGATTCCGTGTCGCGGTAACGCACGACGGCTTCCTGGCCGACGAGTTCCACCTTGCCTGCGGGACGGGTCACGCCGCCGGGACGCACGACCGACAATTCCCGCCCCGCCAGTTCGCCGCCGACCTTTTGCTGGAACACCGCGCCCGGCGGGATCGAGAGGGACGCGGCGGCGTTGTCGGACGCGAGGTAATCGACCAGACGCCGCAGGAGCGGCACCCAGTCGGGATGGATGGGCAGGTTGCTCCAGCGCGTCGTGGCGGGCACGCCGAACAGCACGACCCGGCCCTTGCCGGACGCGCGCTCGACCACCGCCGGCGCTCCGTCCGCGTAGGCGACGACCACCTGGGAAGTTCCCGCCGCCGGCAGCGCCAACGGATAATATTGCGTGGCGCGCACCGTGCCGAGATTGCCGTTGGCGGGGTCGTTCCACAACGCCGTGACCGGGTGGTGATAATCCTTGCCCTGCCACGCCGCCGCGCCGCCGTTCCGGCCGGGGTCGAGATTCGGGCCGAGACGAGCGGGGAGGAGGTCGTGCAAAGCGGGGTCGTCGTTGTAGGAGTCAGGCTGCGTCCGGGGGCCGGGAAAAATGACGAGACTGCCGCCGTCTTGCACGTAGCGCGCGAGTTTTTGCGACGCCATTGTTTCCAAGGAAGGGACATCGCACAAAAAAACGACGGGGTAACGCGCGAGGTCAGCCGTTTGCAGCCATGCCGGTTGGAAGGCTTCCGTCTTCAGATGGTAGTCCGCACGGCGCGCGGCGGCGACCGGCACCAAGGCGTTGGCGAGGAAAAAAGCGTCGCGGTCCTGCGGGTTGGCGGCCGGTCCGCCCTCCACGAGCGCCAGCGTGCGGGGTTCGACGACGTGTACCGCCACGGCGCGGCGGTCATCGGCCGGCAGCCGGTCGGCGGGGAGGGCGGCGTTGAGCACGTAGTACCCGGCTTTGGGCAAGCGGACGCGCAGGCGCGCGGTGCGGGTCGCGCCCGGTTCGATGCGCTCGACGGTCGCCTCATCCACCGGCGGGCCGTCGTCCACCGCGAGAGTAACGCGGAGATTCGTCGCCGGGGCGGACGAAAAATTGGCAATCTCCACGAGACAACCGAAACCCTGCCCGGCCGCCGGTGCCGCCGTCTCCGGGCGCAACGCCGTGATCGCCAGATTATCCTCGCCGCGCTCGCCGACCGGGATGACCTTGAACCGCACTTCGGGCGCGTCCGCCAGCGCCTTGCGGACCTCCTCGATGTCCTGCCACGCGCCGGCCTGGTTGTCGGAGATCAGGTCGATTTCCTTGCCTGCCCCCGTGATGGGTCGCAGCGTGTCGAGCGCCTGCCTGACGGCGGCGGCGAGATCGTCGGTGCGCGCGGTCTGGTCGGCTAGTTCAAGGGCGCGCCGCACGAGCGGGAGATCCGCCGTGGGCCGACCCACGACCGGGTTTACCCGGTTGGCCACGAGGAATAGCGCCGCCTGCGAGCCGGGCTCGAAACCGTCGAGCAGCCTGCGCGCCGCCGCCTTCGCCTGCTCGAAGCGCGTTTGCAGGCCGTCGCTCTGCCCCATGCTCGCGCTCTGGTCGAGCAGGATCACCGCCATGCGCGGCCCAACCGCCGCCGGGTCGGCACCCGCGCCCGCTGGATTGACCACCGGCCGCGCGAACGCCAGCGCCAGCAGGACCACCGCCAGGCAGCGCATCGACAGGAGCAGCCATTGCTCGACCTGCACGCGGCGCTGGTTTTTTTGCGTCGCCTGCAACAGGAAGCGCGTCGCTCCCCACCGCACAACGCGCACCCGGCGGCGGTTGAGCAAATGAATGATCACCGGCGCGGCGACCGCCCCCAGACCAGCCAGCACCGCAGGAACGAGGAAGGTCATCGCGCGCGGTCAACGGGTGCGGTGCCCCTGCCGGAAGGCGAGGTACTCGCTCAGGGTTTCGGCCAGGGGAACGCCGGTGTTGCACAGGACGTAGTGCGACGAGCAGCGTCCGCAGATTTCTCGCACGCGCCGGCAGAATGCGCCGAACGCCTCCAGGTAGCTCTTGCGCAACGCGGCGGGAGTCGTCTCCACGGTCGCCGCGCCTTCCAGGCCGACGAAGCGCACCGACCCGGTGAAGGGGAAGTCGATCTCGTCCGGGTCGAGCACGTGGAAAACCACCACCTCGTGCCCTTGGAAGCGCAGCTGCTCCAACCCCCGGGCCAGCAGTTCCTCGTCGTCGAAAAGATCGCTGACGACCATCACGATTCCCCGCGCCCGCACCACGGCCGAAAGATCGCGCAACGCCCGCCCCACGCTGGTGCCGGCCCGCGCCTCGAACGCCGCCAGCCGGCGCATGATCTCGTGGATGCGGCCGGGATTATCCGTGCGCGCGAAACGCTCGCGGATCTCCGTGTCGAAGATGTTCAGCCCGACGGCGTCGCTCTGCCGCAAGACCAGCAGCGCCAGACAGGCGGCGAAGGTTTTGGCGTAGTCGAGCTTGCTGCGGCCGGTGGAGCCGTAGTTCATCGATTCGCTGCCGTCGACGAGCAGGTGCGCGACGAGGTTGGTATCCTGCTCATACTGCTTGATGTAATAACGGTCCGTGCGTCCGAGCACCTTCCAGTCCAGATGCCGCAGGTCGTCGCCCGTCGAATACTCCCGGTGTTGCGCGAACTCGATGGCAAACCCATGAAAGGGTGAGCGGTGTTCGCCCACCCGGTAACCCTCGACGATCCCGCGCGCGGCCAGGCCGAGCGCCTCGCCCTTGGCGACCGCCGCCGGATCGAGCAGGGTGTCTGCTTGCTGACTCATCGGAGGGTTAGCGGAGGCCGGTCAATGCTGCGGGATGCTGTCGAGCACGGTCTGCACCACGGCGTCGGCCGTCATGCCCTCGCTCTGGGCGGCGAAGTTGAGCGCGATGCGGTGGCGCAGGACGGACTTGGCAACGGCGGCGACGTTTTCGCAGCCGGTATAGACCTGTCCGCGCAGCATCGCGTGACCCTTGGCGGCCATGATGAGGCCCAGGCTGGCGCGCGGTCCCGCCCCGAACGACAGGTACTTCGTGCAATGCTCCAGCGCATCCGGCTGCCGGGGCCGGGTGGCGCGCACGATGCGCTCGGCATACTCGTAGACATGGTCGGCGACGGGGATCTGGCGGACGGTTTCCTGAAGATAGAGGATCCCCTCGCCTCCCATCACCGGCTCGACTTCCGCGGGCCGGCCAGACGTGCCCATCTTCATGATGGCGAGTTCTTCCTCGGCGCTCGGATAGCCGACGTTGATAAGGAACAGGAAGCGGTCCAACTGCGCCTCGGGCAGCGGATAGGTGCCTTCCTGTTCGAGCGGATTCTGCGTGGCGAGGACGAAAAACGGCGTCGGCAGCGCGTGCGTGGTGCCGCCAACGGTGACGC
>CALMVM010000141.1:4330-4631 GCA_937873255.1 uncultured Verrucomicrobiota bacterium
CATGGCTTCGAGCATGGCCGCCTGGGTCTTGGGCGGGGTGCGGTTGATCTCGTCGGCCAGCACGATGTTGGCGAAAAGCGGCCCCGGCAAAAACTTGAACTCCCGCGCACCGGTATCCGGATTTTGGAAAATGACCTCCGTGCCCGTGATGTCCGAGGGCATCAGGGCGGGGGTGAACTGGAGGCGCTTGAAGGAGAGCTGGAGTGTCTTGGCCAACGTGGAAATGAGCAGCGTTTTGGCGAGACCCGGCACGCCGACGAGCAGCGCGTGGCTGCGGGTGAAGATCGAGATGAGGATTTCG
>CALMVM010000142.1:0-3771 GCA_937873255.1 uncultured Verrucomicrobiota bacterium
GCCGAAGCCCGTTGCCAAAAGTACCCCCACGCCCCCGGTTGGATCTCTTCGCAGCGCGGCAAACGGCAGCGCGTCGGCGCGGGGACCGGGTGGAGTCGAGACGCGGTCGACGCCGGCAAGTCGCTACGGCGTGCAGGTCTCGGCCATGATCAAATTCATTTTTAGCCGCGCCGTGGAATCCCGCACTGATGTGTCGTACGGCGTCACCGTGATCCATTGCTCCATCGACAAAGACGGACTCGTCATCGGCCCGCGCGTGGCCTCGAACACTTCGGACACCATGCTGGCTTCCATCGCGCTGCAAGCAGTGGTCGTCGCCCGGCTGCCGGCGATGCCCCCCGAAGTGGTCACTGAATTGGAGGGCAAACGCCTGGGCATGGATATCACCTTCGACTATCTGCCGATGCCGCAGGAGGCAGCCCAGCGTTGACGCCCGCGTCCGGCAGGACTTTCGTAACGTCCTTTCACCTGCTATCCTACCGCCCGCCGATGCATTTCCACGCTTTCCCGCTCCTGCTGTCCTCCGCGCTCGCCGCGTCGCCGTTGGACACGATCAAGCAGTTTTTCACCAAGGGCGGTTGGTTCATGGTTCCGCTGGCGATCTGTTCGCTGGTCGCGCTGACCATCGTGCTGTTGCGTTTGTTCGCCTTGCGGCGCGAGAACGTCTTGCCGCGGGTCGTCGAGAACGAAATCGAGCGTTTCCAACCCGGCGGCAGCGCCGAACAACTCTCCCGCCTCGTCGGCGACGACCCGACGGCATTGTCCACCCTGACCCGCGTGGCGCTCAACCATCTGCGCGTCTCTCGCATGGAAAACACCGAGGCCGTGCAAACCGCCGCCCGCCGCGAGGTCATGCGGCTCGAAAGCGGACTTTCCGTGCTCGAACTCATCGTCGGCATTTCCCCGCTGCTCGGGCTGCTCGGAGCCATCTCGGGGTTGGTCAACGTGTTTTCCAGCCTGGGGAACGGCAAGCAGGCGGCCGAGACGGGTTCGGTCGCGCTGGGCATCGCCGAGGCGCTCAACACGACGATCTTCGGCCTCGCCATCGCCATCCCCACGCTCATCGCCTACACGTACTTTACCAAGCAGGTGGAGGTCATGGCGGTGGAGATGGAATCGCTCATGGCCGAGTTGCTCTCCAAGTGTTATTACCAGCGGCCCAACCGCCCCACGACCGGGCAGGAACAGGAAGTCGGATCGCTGTCCACGCGCACGACCTACCGCGACCAGGTGCGGCGTTTGGCCGGCGCGCCCGTCACCGAACCGGAATCCGAGATTGATCCCGACCCCGCCTGATCGGCGCGCGTACCGCCATGAAATTCTACCGCCGCCGCCGGGTGTCGCCGGTCATTACCATCGTCTCGCTGGTCGATATTTTGACGATGGTGCTCATGTTTTTCGTTTACACGACGACTTTCAAGACGGCGACGCCAACGGTGCAGATCAAGTTGCCGGACGTGAAGTCGCCCAACCAGACAACCAGCGAGACAAAACCGGCATTTCTCGCCATCAACAAAGAGGGGGAAGTTTTTCTCGATGATAAACCGATGTCCGTCGATGATCTGGTATCGGCGATGAAAAAGCTTCAAGGCGAAGGCCGCAATGTGGCCATGAGAGCAGATAAGGAAGCCCCGTTCGGCAAAATTTTGACGGTGCTGGGCGCGCTCAAGGAAGCGGGTTTGAAAGATATCCCGGCGCTGACCCAGCAGGAAGGAAAATAAGACTTCCCCGCGCCATGGTTTACGAGATCGTGAAGTACGGTGATCCGGTGTTGCGTGCCAAGGGCCGGCGGATCGAAAAGATCGACGACGGCATCAAGCAACTGGCCGCCGACATGCTCGAAACGATGTACGCCGCGCACGGCCTCGGACTGGCCGCGCAGCAGATCGGGCTCGCACTGCAAATCACGGTGGTGGACGTGGCCCCCGTTTTGAATAACCACCCGAGCGCGATGTCGATGGACGGCAAACCGGTGGATATCAATGCTTGGATGCCGATGGTCCTCATCAATCCCCGACTCGAACTCGCCGCCGAGCGCGACGTGGCGAGCGAGGGCTGCCTGAGTTTCCCCGACATTCACGGCGACGTGTCACGCGCGACGACGATCAAGGTGCGCACGCAACTCCTCGACGGGCGCGAGGTCGCGTTCGAGGCGGCGGGCATGCTCGCGCGGGCGATCCAGCACGAGGTCGATCATCTCGGCGGGGTGTTGTACATCGACCGGATGAACTCGGCGACGAAGTTCAGCCTCAGCGGCCGGATCAAGCGTTTGCAAAAAGAGGGCCTAGCCAACCCGACGCAGGGCAAGCCTCGTCCGGCCAAGTATCAGCCGTCGAAGAAGCCTGGACCGGCCAACATGGAAGAAACGGACGAGATGTGAGCGAGCTGCTCCCACCCATTGAATAAAGGCGTATGAAGACGCGCGTTTCCAGTCGTTGGCGTATCGTTTGTGTTCTTTTGCTGACGGGGGTTTCCACGTTTTCGCCAGGAAACATCGTTCAAGGGGCAGCGCCGCCCGTCAGTGTCAATAACGCAAATCAATTCAGCGACACGCCGGCTACGGTGGCATACGCGCGGCAAGTCGCCACACAGATAAAATTTAGTTGGTCTCGCGCCATGGAACAGCAAACCCGCGCTCCCTACGGGACCGTCATCGTCCATCTTGCCATCGACCGGCAGGGCAAAGTAATCAATCCACGCATCACCTCCGGACCTCCCGGAAAGCTCTTGCGTCGATTGGCGATGGACGCTGCGGCGAACACTCCGCAGAAGGCGATGCCGCGCGCCGTCATCAAGGAGTTGGAGGGCAAGCGTCTGGCCATGGATGTCACGTTCGACTATCTTCCGGCACCCGGGCCGGCGCGAAACTCCGCTCCTCGCTAACCCGTTGTCCGCAGCCCGCTGGCAATGGCGTTGATCGATAGCAGCAATTCTGGCAGCATCCGTTTCGCGCCGTCTTCATCGCCCGCGCGCTGCAATCCGCGCCAGCGTTCGAGCAAACCGATCTGTTGTTGGTGAAGCACGCGCAACGCATGCGCGCGGAGCGCAAGGGTTTTTGCCGCGCGCGGGCGCAACGCCATCGAACGCCGCCCGAAACACGCCGCCATCATCTCGTGCGTGCGCTCGAACTCATCCATGATCCGCGTGAGGAACGCGCCGCGCACCGATTCGTTGCCGACGAGCGCCGCATACCGCCCCATGATCTCGCGGTCGGCGCTGGCGAGGTTGGTCTCGACGTTCATCAGGACGTAGCGAAAAAACGGCCAGCCCCCGTCGAGGGTCTGCTTCAATTCCGCGAACCCGGCGGCGTCCTCTTCGCGCAGACGCGCCAGGGCCGCGCCGACGCCGTACCAACCGGGCAGATAAAACCGCGCCTGGTTCCAACTGACCACCCACGGGATGGCACGCAAGTCGGCGAGCGTCCGCTGCCCGGTCCGGCGTGAGGGACGCGAGCCGATGGAGCTTTGTTCCAAGGCGTCGATGGGCGTCGCCTGACTGTAGAATTCCATGAAATCGGGCTCCTTGAGAAGCCCTTCGTAAACCTCCCGGCTAATTGCCACGAGCCGGTTGACCGACGCTTCGAGCGACGCGGAAAGGGGCGCGCCCGCCGGACGCAGCGTTGTCGCCACGGTGCCGGCCAGGAGCAATTCCAGATTGAAGCTCGCGGTCTCGCCGTTGGCGTATTTTTGCGCGATGGTCTCGCCTTGTTCGGTCAGGCGGAGGTCGCCGTTGACCGTCCCGCTCGGCAGCGCATCCAGGAAACGGTGCGTC
>CALMVM010000142.1:3781-6072 GCA_937873255.1 uncultured Verrucomicrobiota bacterium
CCATGGAAAAAACGGATGCGTACCCCGGCGTCGCGCCCGACCGACACCAGCGCCGACTGCGCACGATGGAGCGCCCACTGGCTCGCAAGGATGCCGCTCTCCTTGTTGCTGTCGCTGTAGCCGATCATGATTTGCTGCACCGGCTCAACGTCACCCGCCAGCGCGCGCAGGCTGCGCTGTGTGACCGGATGCGCGAGAAACGCGCGCATGATCCCCGGGGCGCGTTCGAGGTCTTCGGCGGTCTCGAAAAGCGGCGTGACCGGCAGCGCGCAAACCAATCCCTCCGGCGTGCTCCGAGCCAACCCCGCCTCGCGGGCGAGGAGATAAACCGCCAGCAGGTCACTCAACTGCCGCGTCATGCTCACGATGAGAGCCCCCAGCCCGCCCGGACCGTGCGCCTGCGCCTGATCGACCAGCAGGCGGTAACACGACAGCACGGCATCCGCTTCCGGTCCCGCCGATGCGCCCGCGTGCAGGAACGGACGCGCCGAATGCAGCTCGCGCTCGACCCACGCCGCGCGGCGTTCCTCGGGCCAGTCGGCGAACTCGCCGCCGGGCTCGCCGGCGAGCGTCATCAGTTGCCCGAGCGCCTTGTCGTGAAACCGCGAGTTTTGCCGGATGTCGAGCGTGGCGAGGTGAAACCCGAACGCGTCCACCGCGCGCAGGACCGGCAGCACGTCGCGCGCGGCGATGCGTTTCGCCCCGACTTCCACCAGCGAGGCGTGCAGGCGCTCCAGGTCGGCGGTCAATTCCGAAGCGCGCGAGTAAACACCCGGCGTTCGCGCGGTGTGCGCGGCCCCGGCGCGCGGCAGCTTGAGCAACAACAGGCGCACGTACTGTTTCCACGGTTCCTCGGGAGCCTCGTGGAGGATCGACTGTCCGCGTTCGCCGGCCTCTTCCATCAAGCGGGACAGGCGCGTCGAGAACGACGCGGGCGGGCTTTGGACGTTGTGCGAAAGACAGAGCCGGCTCCCCAGGTGATCGAGCTGACGGCCGAGGACGTGGAGACTGCCCGTGCGGAGTTCGGCGAGGGTTTCGCGCGTCGTGTCGGCCGTGACGAGCGGGTGCCCGTCGCGGTCGCCGCCGACCCACGTGCCGAACCGCAGGCGCGGCAGCGAGCGCCCATCGCCGAGGAGGGCCGGATCGAACCCCGCGTCGTCCCACGCCAGGGTCAGGCGGCGGTCGAGTGCCGGGATCGCGCGTGGGAACACTTCCCTGAAGTAATACATGAGGTTGCGACGTTCGGCGGCGACCTCCGGTTTGCGCAGGAGGATTTCTCCGGTACGCCAGAGACGTTCGAGGGTCACCTTGATTTCCTCGCGGCCGTCGGCGAGTTCGAGCGGTGTCTGGCGCGGATCTTCCCTTGCGCGCAGGAGCGAAAACAGGCGGCGATGCTGTTCGAGCGCGGTGGGCCGCTTGGCTTCGGTCGGGTGCGCGGTGAGCACGGGTTCGACCACCGCCCGGGTCAGCCCGGCGGCGATCTGCTCCGGCGTCAGCCCGGCCGCGCGGAGGCGTTCGAGATTAGCTCCCCAGAGGCCCGGTTCGGACGCCGCGCCGGCGGATTTTTCTCGCTCGCGGCGCACCTGCGCGGAGACGTTTTCCTCGATCAGGTTGAGCAATTGAAAGGCGGTGGCGTACACCTGTCCGAGGCGCGAGGGGTACTCGGTCGGTTCGGCCGGATCGTCGCCCCGGTCGGTCCACGGCACGAACCGCGCAAGGTTGCCCTCGCCCAACTCCGCGAGCACCTCGCGCAGACATCCCATGAGGAATGCCAGGTCGCCGTCGATCTTGGCCAGACCCGCTTCCACCAGGCCGACCGGCGGCGCGCTCATTCCGGATTCTGTCCTTCCCTTGCGCGCGGCGTGCCCATGCAGGGAGTTATACGGGAGTTCTTTTGGCCCGCGCAAATCCTTTCTCCGGTCGCCGCATTGTCCGCCGTGCCATCCCGGTCGCTTTACAAAATCGGCACCGTCCCGTACAAATGGCCGCATGGCCGAGAATACCGAGCCCGCAACCGGCGCGGATGACAAGTTGCCGGACGGGAATTCTTCTCTCCAACGCCGAGGCTTCGGCACGAAGCGTCAGGCTGCGCCCGCGCCTGCGGCGACCCCGCCGGAACTGGAGGAAAAAATCGCCAACCTCGTCGACAGCGTCAAGGTGCTCCAGAGCCATCTCGCCGGCGGCCGACCTCTCGATGACGCCGCGCCCGAGCCGGAATCGAAGCCGCGCCGGACAAAACGTTTCCAGCGGGTCGGCGGGGGCGAGGAAACGGCGGACGCGGAGGCCGAGCC
>CALMVM010000143.1:0-502 GCA_937873255.1 uncultured Verrucomicrobiota bacterium
GGCGGAACTACTGTCTGCGGTCAAAGACGAGTTCACTTGGTTTGAAGGGTTCGCGCGGGTACGGGATCGGCGTGGGACACTCGTTTCCACGGAAACCACGCGCGCCACGGGAAACCTGCGGGTGGCACTTTTCGCGCACGAAACCAGTCGCACGAACGACCCGAACTTCCACGTGCACGGTCTGGTTGCCAACGTCACCTATGACTCAGAGCGCAAAGCCGATTTTGCCCTGCACTATGGGGAACTGATGCGGATGCGCAAAACCCTCGATGCCCGCATCCACAACAACCTGGCGCGGCGTTGTGCGGCGCACGGCTATTCGGTCGAGGTCGCGGCGAACGGGTTCGCGCTCCGGGAAGTTTCGCGGGAAGCGACGGAATTATTCTGTTCCCGCTCGCGGCAGGTGGCGACGGCGAAGGAGTTACTGCGCCTGGGCTACTCGATCCCGCAGCTCCAGGCAGCGGCGTCCCGGCTCGGGAACGTGCGTGGCAGCGCTTATCTG
>CALMVM010000143.1:512-3307 GCA_937873255.1 uncultured Verrucomicrobiota bacterium
CGAAAAACCGTTCCAACCGTCCAAAGCATGCGTTGGATGCGGAAGCCGTGTTGCTGACTCGCCCCAGCAAAGAGCAAATTACCGCGGCAACCCTGCGTGAAGACGTGGCCGCCCGACTCGTTGCGGCGGGCCTCACGGTCGCGGTGCCTCCTTCCCCTGCCCCGTCGACGATGCCGTTGCCTTCCTTGGTGGGCCGGGTGCTGTCCGCCTTTGGCCTCGGGCACGAACCGGAGCCTCGGGCGCTCTTCTCAGATGAGCAGCGGTCGGTGAATGAACGTGAAGCGTCGCTTGGCAAGGTATTCGAGCAGGCGAGCGAGAAAGTCTTTGCGACCGAAAGCGTGGTTCGGCTGGACACGTTTGTCGCGGAGGCGGTGCGCCTGGCTCCCGGCGAATTGACCAACGAGGAGATGACGGCCGCGATTCGCGCGAGCGACCGGCTCTTTATCGCACGGGAAGCATCGGGATTCGCTCCCGGCGAACCCGGGCACGAGATGGTGACCACCCACGCCATCATCGCAGAGGAACGCGCGCTCCTGGCCGCGGTCGGCGCAGGTCTGGGAAACGTGCATTCGCCCCTTGTTCGCAGCGAGGGCTACCGCGCACCCGCATTCCTGCTCGGCACGCCGGAAAACATCGACCGGGTGTTGCGCGACGCCGCCGCTCTCGGCGAAGAGTTGAGCCGCGAGCAGGCGGAAACCTGGCTGCGGCAGTTTTGCGCCATCTACCGGTATGTGGCGACTTCCACCGATCAGTTTCTCAACGTGCGCGGAGGTGCCGGCGTCGGCAAAACCTTCGCCCTGGAAATGCTCGTCGGTGAAAGCCTCGCGGCGGGGCGAAACGTGTTCGTCACCGCCCCTTACGGTGAACAGGCGCGTGTGGTGATGCGCTCGGAAGCCGTCCGGCTCGCTGGATCGGGCAGCGCCGCCGTGGCCGAAGTGTTCCGGCAGGCGAACACTGTCGATCACCTTCTGGCGCGTGCCCGCAACGCGGCGTTTACCCCGCAACTCCGGGAAGCGGATATTTACGTCGATGAAGCGGGTTTGCTCGACGCCGCCAAGGCTCTCGCGCTCGTGCGCCTGGCCCGGGAACACGGCGCGCGGGTGGTCTTCCAAGGGGATACTGCGCAAATGGCGGCGGTCGGTCGCGGGCAGCCGATCAAGCTACTCCAGGAACGCCTGGGTCTGGGCATGTCGGTGGAACGAGCCTCGGTGTCACGCCGGCAGAGAAAGCGAGAAGACAAGAAACTGGCCGTGGAACTTTCCAGCGGTCATGCGGATCGCTTCAACCGGGCGCTGGAAGCACTGATTGCGCGTGGGCGCGTCCGGGAAGTGCCCGAAGAAGCGTTGGTGAACGCCGCTGCCCGCAAGATCGTCGCTGCGCGGGACGCCCGCCTGGACCAGCTCGTCGTCTCCTCGGTGCATCGTCTGGGGGAAGCCGTTTCGGAGCGGCTCCATGAATTGCGTTTGGAGTCGGACCCACAACTCGCGAGCATCCGGATCGCCACGCACCGCTCCAAGGATCTGGAACCGGCGGAACGGCTTTCCTCCCAGTTTTACCAAACGGGCGACGTGGTGGAGTACCTTGCGCGCGCTGGTGCGTCCGAACCGGTGCAGGGCCGGGTGGAATCTGTCGTCGGCAACTCGCTGCGTGTTCGCTGCCATGGTCGGCTGCAAACGGTGACCTTCGATCAGGTGTCCGACGTATTCACCCATGAGACCATCGAGCGAACCGCGGGAGCGCGCTTTTTGCTGACGGGCAAGGTCAAGGCGGGCAAACAGGTTTACGAAAACAAATCGCTCCAGGTCTTACGTGCCGTGGAGGGAAACACGCTCATCTTTACCTCCGGGCTGCGCCTGCACGCGGATGACGGCCGTCTGGCGCAGGGCGACGTGCTGACGGCTTACAAGGCGCAGGGGACCAAGGCGGATTCGGTGCTCGTGGTCGAGGACAATCGCTCCTTGGGCGCGATGGCGTCCCGCGAGGCGATGCACGTGCTCTTTACCCGACACGTGGACACGGTGGAAATGCTCGTGGAATCCCATGCCGTGCTCCGGGAAGCGGCGGACCGTACTCAGGCAAAACGCAACGCCGTGGAATTCGCAACTTCCGGGCAACCTTCGGGACCGTCGACACCGGCCGACGCAAAGCCGCCGACAACCAGGGGTAGGATTAGCCGGTCGTTCGCCTTCACCTTGAACCGTACGCGGGCCGTTTTGCGGCCGGTCCAGGTCCCCGTGGAAGAAGCCAAGGGAACTTCCGCCAAACGACGCAAGACGGGCAAGGTTGGCGTCAAGGTCGCCGACTGGTCACAGCTCTGGGAACGCTTCAAAAAGAAAGCGGGTTTCCAACTCCGCAAAGCCGGGAAAGAAGTCGGCTTTGTGGATCTGGGCAAATCCGCGGGCCAAGGGCAACCCGACGTTTTTCAAATCCATGTGACCGGAGCCGAAGCCACCATCACCCAACTGGCGGCCGCGCTGGCACGCAACAAGACGGCTCCTCCACCCCCTCAACCTGAACCTGAACGAAACCGGCACCTCGAACGATGACCACACCGAAATCTGCGACTCCGAGAGCTTGTGAGAGCTTCACTGGTTCCTCCAGCGCCCGCTACATGCTCACCTTCAAACGGGAGGGCGCGAATCTGGTGGCCTTTGCCTACATCCATCTCTCGGCGGTCACGCTCGCCAACGACAAGGTGGTGATGATCGACTTCGGCTCTTACGCGGTGCAGCTCGACGGTGAGGGGCTGACGTACATCGCCGAGAAGGTCATCAAGCATGAAGCCTCGGTGATTC
>CALMVM010000144.1:0-16564 GCA_937873255.1 uncultured Verrucomicrobiota bacterium
CGGCCCCGGCCTCGGCCAGCAATCCGAAGACAAGGTGCGCGCCCTCATCCAGCGGTGGCCGAAACCGATGGTCATCGGCGCTGACGGCCTCAACGCGTTGACCTCGGACGTGGGTCTGCTCGAGGTCGCGGCCGGTCCGCGTCTGCTCACGCCGCATCCGGGCGAGATGAAACGCCTCCTCAAAGGCGACGCCGTGGCGCGCGGCGGGGTGTTCAACGACCACGCCTCGCGCGTGGAGATCGTGCGCGGATTCACGGAACGTTATCCCGTCACGCTGCTGTTGAAGGGGGCGCGCACGATCATCGGCGAGCGGGGTTGTCCCCCGGCGTACAACGCCACCGGCAACGCCGGGATGGCGACCGGCGGCATGGGCGACGTGCTGACCGGCCTTTGCGCTGGGCTGGTGGGGCAGGGGCTCTCGCTTTTCGACGCCGCGCGGTTCGGAGTGTGGCTGCACGGTCGCGCCGCCGATCTTTGCGTGAGCCGGGGCGGAGAATCCGAGCAATCGCTGTTGCCGACGGACCTTTACGGGCAGTTCGGAGCGGTGTTCCGGGAAGTGCGGACCGGCGGGTAAGAAGGCGGAAGTCCAGAAACGCAATCTGACAGTCGTCGCCGACTTCCTTCCGTTCTTCGCTTTCTGCATTCCGTTTCTCTTTCTGCCTTCTACCTTCTGACTTCTGCCTTCTTCTCGTGGATATCTATTCGCCCGAAACGTTGATCCCGCTGCTCACGGAGCACGCGGCGATGCTGGGTCTGGCGGTCGTCGCACTGGTGCTGTACGGCGCGCTCGCGGACAGGACGGTTTTCGAGGGGGGCGGCAAGGTGCGCACGGAACATTTCGGTGGGGTCGACGCCGCCGTCGCCATGTTCCTGGTGATGTTGTTCTCGTTGCTGGTGTTCGGGGGGGCGTCCGGTCATGCGTCGGAAGCGTCGGCGAAGGCACCCAGCGCGGCCGACATGATCGCCGGCATCGTGTTCAGCGAGGTGATTTTCATTGCGCTCGCCGTTGGGCCGCTGCTCGGAATGAAACTGCGCGGGATGAATCTGCGGGAAGCGTTCGGGTTGGAGAGGTTCGGCATCGGGGCAGTATTCGCGGGGGCGTTCGGGCTGCTGCTGCTGGCGTTCCCGCTGATCACGGAAACGCTCGAACTCGCCCGCGTCCTGCTCGCGGGGATGGGTGATCGCAATCCGGAACCGCAACCGGCCGGACAAGTTCTCGCGGGGAGCGCCTCGCTGGCGGCACGGATCGCGGTGGGAGTACAAGCGGTTTTCCTCGCGCCGGTGCAGGAGGAACTGATCTTTCGCGGCTACCTGTACGGTGTGGCGAAGCGCTATCTCGGGCCGGCGGGGGGGATCGTGCTGGTATCGTTCCTGTTCGCGGCGATCCACCAGCATGCGCCGAGTTTCGCGGGGCTGTTCGTGCTGGCGGTCTGCCTGACGTTGGCCTACGAATGGTCGGGCTCGATCTTCGTGCCGATGACGATGCACGCCATGTTCAATTCCCTGACCGTCATCAACCTGCTCGCGGGCGGCTCCGCGCAGAACTGATCTCCGGCCCCGTGATCGCGGATTTCGGCGAGGATCGACTGGTGGCGGCGCTGCTGGCGCGGTTGCCGGTCGGCGCAGGGAAACGCGGCGGCGTGATCGCCGGGGCAGGGGAGGACGATTGCGCCCTCGTGCGGCCGTCCGGGGCGAAACATTGGCAGCTCCTGAAGACGGATTGCGTGATCGAGGGGGTGCATTTCGCGCCGGACACCCCGCCCGAGGCCATCGGTTGGAAGGCGCTGTGTCGCCCGCTGAGCGACATCGCCGCGTCGGGCGGCAAACCGGAGTTCGCGCTGGTGACGCTCGCGCTGCCGGGCAGCGCGGCGGTCGAATACGCGACCGGCATCTACGCGGGGATCGGGCGCGCGGCGGGGGAATTCGGCGTGGAGGTGGTCGGCGGCGAGAAGGCGCGTTCGCCGGGGCCGTGGGTCGTGTCGGTGTGCCTGACGGGCCGCGTGCGGCGGGACCGGGCGGTGACGCGCGTCGGCGGCCGGGTGGGCGACCGGCTCTACGTGACCGGACGGCTGGGGGTATCGTTCGGGAGCGGGCGGCACCTGACGTTCCGGCCGAGGCTGGCGGAAGCGCGCTGGCTGACGCGCAATTTCCCCGTGCGTGCGATGATGGACCTCAGCGACGGCCTCGCGTCGGATTTGCCGAGGATGGCGCGAGCGAGCGGGACGGGTTTCCAGATCGATCCTGGCAGGCTGCCTCTGTCGGAAGGCTGCACGGTCGCGCAGGCGCTCGGCGACGGCGAGGATTACGAACTGCTTTTCGCCGTCAACCCCCGGCACGCGGCCAAGCTCGAGCGCGACTGGAACAAACGCTGGCCGGACGTGTCGTTGACTGGCATCGGGGCGTTGGCTGCGGCGGGAATCGGCGCGGGACTGGAAGCGGAACGGGGGTTCGACCACTTCCAACCAAGGTAGGGATGGCTCTCCGAGCCGGTCCCTATTATTTCTGAAAACGTCCCCGCAGGAACGACAAACCAATCGAAAATAGGGACCGGCTCGGAGAGCCATCCCTACCTTGGTTGGACGCGCCTACGGCGCAACGCTTTCCGGCCGTCTACTGAAACTGCGCCAACTGCTCCTGCGCCTTTTGCACCAGGTCCGGCTCCAGTTTCAGGTCGATGATCTTCTGGTAATCCGCCTTCGCTTTTTCCAGGTCGTTCTTCTCGATGAAGATGTTCGCGCGGTTGACGTAGGCGTAGCCGTCGTTCGGGTTCAACTGGATCGCCTTGTCGTAATCCGCGAGCGCCTCATCGGTCTTTTTGAGGTCCTTGTAGGCCGCTCCGCGTTGTTTGTATGCCGCCGCGTCGTCGGGCTTCATCTGGATCAGCGTATTGCAATCGGCCAGGGCCTTGTCGTATTGCTCCTTCTTGATGTAGGCGGCGGCGCGCTGGCGGTAGCTCCGCGCCTCCTTCGGCTTCAGTTCGATGGCCTTGCTGAAATCGGCGATGGCCTCGTCGGTTTTGCCCTTGGTGACGTACGCGGAACCGCGCAGCATGTAGAGCGAGGCGTCGTCGGACTTGCCTTTGATCGAATCGCTGTATTGCGCGATGAGCTTGTCCACGTCGCCCGTCTTCGTGTAGGCGTGTGCGCGCTGCTGGAGCGCGAATTCGTTGTCGGCGTCCTTTTCCAGAGACGCGTTGAAATCTTCGATGGCCTTCTTGAAATCCCCCTTCGACGCGAAGAGAAACCCGCGCCGGTTGTGCGCGACGATGTTGTCCGGCGCGCGCTTGATGACCTCGCCCCAATCCGCGATGGCCTCGTCGTTTTTCTTGGTCGCCTCGTAGGCCAGGGCGCGGTCGCGGTAGTTGCTCACGTCGTCGGGCTTGGCCTTGATGGCGTTGGTGTAATCGGCGATGGCCTGGTCGTATTCCTTTCGCAGGAGGTGCAGGTCGGCGCGTTGGTTGAGGGCCTTGGAGTCGTCGGCCTTCGCCTCCAGGATGTCATCGAGGTCTTCGATGGCCTTGTCGTATTGCTTGAGCCGCACGAACGCAAAGGCGCGCTGGCGATGCGCGTCCATATCCTGGGGTTTCGCTTCGAGGAAGACGCCCAGGTCCTCGACCGCGCCCTTGAAATCGCCGGTCACCACGCGCGCATTGCCGCGGCCCTGGTGGCTCGGCACATCCTTCGGGTTGAGCTTGAGCGCCTCGGTGTAGCTCTTGATCGCCTCGGTGTAGTTTTTGATGGCTTCGGCCTGGTTCTTGGCAACCTCGGCCTGGCCGCCCTTTTTGCCGTAGACGATGCCGCGATTGCGGAAATTCCCCGGGTCCTTGGGGTCGAGCTTGATCGCATCGTCGAAATCCTTGATCGCCTCGTCGAGCTTGCCCGCCTTGTAGTCGGCGATGCCTTTTTTGGTGAGGCTCGCGGCGTCCTGCGCCCGCCCGGACGGCAGGCAAATCGCGGTGAACAGGCAGGCGGTGACGGCGATAGGTAAGTAAGTGCGTTTCATGCGGTCGGTCGAAAAAACAATGCCCGTGGCCCCGTGTCGGCCCCAACGCTAACACATCGAAGTCATACCGGGACTTGGCCGGACGGCAACCGCAAAATCTTGACGCCTCCGCCCGTGACGAACGCGCCGGACTTTGGTAAGGTGCCTGCCGGTGGGCCCGACGCGCGTTTCCCACCCGGAAAATCGTCGGGCGAAAACAATAGGGATTGTGTGAACTGATCTTCGCTGTCTATATATAGTATCGCCATGCAAGTTTTGACGCTCAAAGAATTGAAGACCCTCGTCGGTGGAGGCGAGTCGAGGGAAGTGCTGGTGCATGCGCAGGTCGACGTGGTGACCACGAAAACCACCAAGAACGGAAAGCCGTATTACGAGATCAAGTTCATCGATTCGGCCGACCATATCCTGCTGCGAGCCTGGAGCGACACGCCGATCCACACGCAATGCGGCTCCTTGGAGAAGGGACATTGCCTGGAGTTGAAGGGAACGTTTTCCAACCACGAGACCTACGGCCTGGAAGCGCGCGAATGGGGATTCCGGCCGTTGTCGGCAGACGAGAAGGCCGGGTTCATGGCGGGTTCGCGCGAGACGCGAGAGCGGCAGGAGGCGGATTTCCAGTTCATCGCGGAAACCGTGCAAAGCATCAACGACCCCCGCCTGCGGATCGTCTGCGAGATGTTCCTGGTGGAACACGGCGAGCGGTTCCGGCGCACGGCGGCGGCGAAGGCGAACCACCACGCGCGGCGCGGCGGCCTGGTCGAGCACACCGCCCAGATGATGCGTTCGGCGTGCGCGATTGCCGGCGTTTACACGCGCCTCAACCGCGATTTGATGGTGGCCGGTGTTTTGTTCCACGATTCGGGCAAGCTCTGGGAAAACCACGTCGCGGAAGACGCCTTCAGCATCGAGCAATGCGAACGCGGCGAACTGCTCGGGCACATCAATATGGGCATTGAGATCGTCAACAGCCTCTGGCGGCAGTTGAAGGCCAACGACGCGTTCGCGGCGTGGAAGAAGATCGAGCCCACCTCGGAATCCGTGCGGCTTCACCTGCTGCACCTGATCGCCAGCCATCACGGGACACGCGAGTTTGGCTCGCCCGTTTTGCCCAAGACGCCCGAGGCCCAGGCACTCCATTACGTCGATAATCTCGATGCCAAAATGGAGATGTTCTTCGGCGTGTACGGCAGTGCCAAGCAGGTCGTGCCGAACATCTACGACCGGACCCGGCCGTTCACGGAGTACCTGATCGAGCCGCTCAAGGCGTTCCCGCCCGACGGCGACACGGCCGGCGGCTGGATGGCCCCCGAGCCAGCGGAATAGCGGGTGTCGCGCACGCGGCGGCGGGGCGGGGGACGATTCTTCCCCATGCCCGACGAAAAATCTCCCGCCGCCAAATTCATCGAAGACGCCGTCAACCATCCCGAGTGGTTGAAGACCATCGAGGCGGGCCAGGCGGACGCGGTGGTCAAACTCGCGGCTGACAACGGCTATGCGTGCGGACTCGATGACCTGAAAACGGCGGCCAAGGCCGTCATCGGCAACGAAGCGGACAAGGGCGAGCCCACCGGCAAGGAAATCGACGAGGCCGCCAGCGGGATGAGCGATTTTCAGAACGACACTGGCTACGGCGATGACACGGGGTATGCAGCGTTATTTGGCGTGGCAGGGATGATCCTGAAGATGTGATACCGACGGAACGCCCAATGCAGTCAACATTTGGAGAGTTGGCGTGAAGACATTGCTAATCATTTCGGCTTTGCTTGTCACTGCCACCGCCGGCTTCGCGGCGGACGATCCTGTAACAAGTCCGTCCAACAAACCGGTTTTCCGGGAGCCATTTACATTGCAACTCCACGTCGACAAGGAGCACTTCTACGAACAGAAGTTCGACAAAGTACCGTTTACCGACAACGGCAACATCTATCTGTTTAAAGGGGATGAGTTCGGCCTGACCTTGGATGTGCAAGGTGATAGGATTCGGGGAATCAAATATCAACCGGATCTCAAACAGGCTGACGTGACGCTCAAATTCACGCAAGAAATCCAAGCGGACGGCACGGCGATGATGTTGCTGCACATCCACAACAATACCAAACAGACACTCACCTGCGACGCTTTGATGACTGTACCTGGAAAAGACGGAATCACGAAGACCAGCATTCTACCCGTCAGCCCTGGGTTATCGGGCTACGAATCTTGGCCGCATCCTATCGTGCAATTGGTGCTGCAGAACGTCCAGGTGCAAAAGCCGCAGTGATGCCACGGCTTGGAGGGGGCGGAACGGATCAGCAGAAATTCACTCCTTCGCCGCCTTGGCCGCCTTGGCGATTTCGGCGAAGTCGCGCGGATCGAGGCTCGCGCCGCCCACCAATGCGCCGTCGATGTCGGGCTGGCCAAGGAGTTCGCCGGCGTTCGAAACCTTCACGCTACCGCCGTACTGAATCCGCAAGCGCTCGGCGACGGCGGGTTCTGCAATCTGGCCGATCTCCGAACGGATGAGTGCGTGCGCTTCCTGCGCCTGTGCAGGCGTCGCGTTGCGGCCCGTGCCGATGGCCCAGACGGGCTCGTAGGCGATGACTGTTTCCTGGATCTGCTTGTGATCCAGACCGGCCAGTCCCTCGCGCAACTGCCGCATCAACACCGCTTCCACCTGGCCGCCGTCGCGTTCCGCGAGCGTCTCGCCGATGCACAGGATCGGTTTCAATGTCGCCTCGTGCGCGGCGTGCAGCTTGGCATTGACCGTCTGGTCCGTCTCGCCGAAAAGCTGCCGCCGTTCGCTGTGGCCGACCAACACGTAGCGCACGAACAACTCCCGCAGCATCGCCGCACTGACCTCCCCCGTGAATGCCCCCGACTTCTGCGCGCTCATGTTTTGCGCGCCGAGCTTGAGCGAATACGCCTCGCCGATCAGCTCCGACGCCTTCGGCAGCGAGGTGAATGGCGGGATGAGCACCACATCCACCTCGGTGTCGTCGCCGGTTTCCGCCAGGAAGGTCGGGATGTAACTGGCCGTCTCGGCGACGGTCATGTTCATTTTCCAGTTGGCGGCGATGATGACTTTGCGCATGTCGGTCGAGACGGCGGAGAAATACGAGACGGAGCGGCGAGGTACGAATGGACTAGACGCGGCGGATGCGTCAGGCGTCCTGTTCCGCCAGCGCCGCCACGCCGGGCAGGACCTTGCCTTCGAGCAGTTCGAGCGACGCGCCGCCGCCGGTGGAGATGAACGTCATCGCATCACCCAGGCCCGCCTGCTTGACCGCCGTGACGCTGTCGCCGCCGCCGATGATCGTCGTGGCGTCGGATTCCGCCAGCGCGCGGGCGAGGCTGAACGTGCCGTTGGCGAAATCGGGAATCTCGAAGATGCCCACCGGGCCGTTCCAGAGCACGGTTTTGGCGGTGGCGATTTCCTTTTTGTAGAGTTCGATGGTTTCCTTGCCGATGTCCACGGCCTCGTAGCCGTCGGTAATGCCGTGGCCGGGCGAGAGCCGGCCGGTGTTGCGCGCGGTCGTCGTGCCAGCCTTGATTTCGAGCGTCTCGATGTTGTCCACGGGCAGCAGGAACTTGACGCCTTTCTTTTTGGCGAGTTCGAGGAGTTCCACGGCGAGGTCGGTTTTGTCGGCCTCGACGCGGCTGTTGCCGGTGGCGATGCCTTGCGCGCGGTAAAACGTGTATGCCATCGCGCCGCCGATGAGGAAGGTGTTCGCCTTTTCCATCAGCGCCTTGATGACGCCGATCTTGTCGGAAACCTTCGAGCCGCCGAGGATCACCAAGAACGGTTTTGCCGGGTCGGCGAGTTCGCCGTGGAGATATTTCAATTCCTTCTCCATGAGCAGGCCCGTGGCGGTTTCGCTCAGGTGCGCGGCCACTCCGGCCGTCGAGGCGTGCGCGCGGTGCGCCGCGCCGAAGGCGTCGTTGACGTACACGTCGCCCAGACGCGCGAGGGCTTGCGAGAACGCGGCGTCGTTTTTCTCCTCCTCGGCGTGGAAGCGCATGTTTTCGAGCAGGAGCACGTCGCCGGGCTTCAGCGCATCGACGCGGTGCTCGACGCTCGCGCCGATGCACTCGGGGCTGAACTGCACGGGGATTTCGAGGAGTTCCGCGAGCCGTTCGGCGACGGGTTCGAGCGAGTATTTGGGCACGGGCTGGCCCTTTGGCCGGCCGAAGTGGGCCATGAGCACGACCTTTGCGCCCTTGCCGACGAGGTATTGGATCGTGGGCAGGGTTTCGCGGATGCGGGTGTCGTCGGTGATGCGCACGCGGCCGTCTTTTTCCTCGGTCGGCACGTTGAAATCCACGCGCACGAGCACGCGGCGGTTGTTCACATTGAGATCACAGACGGAGATTTTGGGCATAACTGAATAGAAAATGATGAGTTGGCGCGCTGTCTCCGGAGCGCCAACGGCGCGGCTTCATAGAAGCCTAGGGCAACGCCCTAGGAATAAAATGTGGAGAGTATCAAGCCCTGTAGGGGCGATTCATACAGGTGGCAAGCGGTTGATGAGTCGCCCCTACAGGGCTTGGCTTTCTCTGTGTCCTATCCTAGGGCGTTGCCCTAGGCTTCTATGAAGCCGCGCCGTTGGCGCTCCGGAAAAAGTTGTTATTTCGAGAGCAGTTCGAGTAGCGCCACGCAGCGGTTGCTGTAGCCCCATTCGTTGTCGTACCAGCCGACGACCTTCACGAACCTCTCGCCGAGCGTCAGCGTCAGCGCGCTGTCGAAGATGCACGAATGCGGGTTGCCGACGATGTCCTGCAACACCAGCGGCTCGTCGCTGTATTCGAGGATGCCCTTGAAGTGTCCCGCGCCGGCCGCCTCCTTGAACGCCGCGTTGACGCTCTCGACCGTGGCAGGCTTCTTCAGCGTCGCGGTGAAATCCGTCACCGAGCCGTCGGGCGTCGGCACGCGGAAGGCACCGCCGTTGAGCTTGCCCTTCAACTCGGGGATCACCTCGCCGATGGCCTTGGCCGCGCCGGTGCTGCTGGGCACGATGTTGACCGCCGCCGCGCGCGCCCGGCGCAGGTCCTCGTGCGGGAGATCGAGGATGCGCTGGTCGTTCGTGTACGAGTGGATCGTGGTCATGAACCCGGCCTCGATGCCGAAGGTGTCGTTGAGCACCTTCGCCAGCGGGGCGAGGCAGTTGGTCGTGCAACTCGCGTTCGAGACGACCGTGTGCTTGGCCGGGTCGTAGACGTTGTCGTTGACGCCGAGGACGATGGTGGCGTCCGGCCCCTTGGCGGGAGCGGAGATGAGGACCTTCTTCGCGCCGCCCTTGGTGATGTGGAGTTCGGCCTTGGCGCGGTCGGTGAAGAAGCCGGTGGATTCGAGCACGACCTCGACGCCGAGGTTGCCCCACGGCAGCGCGGCGGGGTCGCGTTCCTTGAGGATCTTAATTTTGTGCCCGCGTACGATGATGTTCTCCTCGTCATGGCCGATCTCGCCGTCGAAACGACCATGCACACTGTCCCACTTGAGCAAATGGGCGATGGTCTTGGTGTCGGTTAGGTCGTTGATGGCGGTGAGTTGCTCGACCTGGGACTGCGACATGGCGCGCAACACGTTGCGGCCGATGCGGCCGAAGCCGTTGATTCCGAATTTGGGCATGACGATCAGGGATGAGGTGAGAATGGACGGACGACGGGGGACAGGCAGCCTATTGAGGACGCGCGGAGAGTCAAGCGGTCACGCGCGGCGCCGTCGTAACGCTCGGGGAGCCAGGCTGCGCTACCCGCGATTAGAACCGCCCGAGCATCGGCCCCATCTCGCGCAACGCGCCAGCGGCCCACAGGCGGCCTTCCTCGCTGTTGTAATGCACCCCGTCGCCACCCGAACGCCCCGGCGTGTAGTGCGTCAGCTTGGTCGAATCCACGGTGGTATAACCGTACTTCCGGCCCCCGGCGACGATCAGGTTGAACACCGTCTGCTGCACCCCGCGCGAATAATGCGAGGAATCCGGCGGCGTTACCCAGATGATCTGGCGCACCGTGCCCGGCTCGCTGCGGATGGCGTTGATGAACCGATAGAGGATCTCGCCGAACTTCGTGCTGTCACCCGCGCCCATCGCGTCCATCCAGTTGGTGCCGAGCTGCACGATGACGTTGCGCGGGTGCAGGATGGAAACGAGATTTTCGACCTTCGGTGCGATGGCCGGCGAGGGGCGGCGTCCGCCGATGAAGTCGTAGAGCAGGTTGGTGCGCGGGGTGATCTCGCGGTAGCCGCAACGCGTCTGGTAATCGGGCTCGTCGCGCAGCCAGTGTTGAGGGGCCGAGCCGCACGCGGCGTACATCGCCACGTTGGCGCGACCGAACTTGGAGACGAGGTATTCGGCCATGCCCTCGCCGAATCCCCCCACGCTCAGGGAGTCACCGATCATCAGCACGCGCGTGAAGCCGCGAGCACCGTACATGTTGAAGCCGCTGGCGTACTGGCCCTCTTGGGCGACGAGCGAATGCAGCGCGTACGCCGGCGGCGCGGCGAGCAGGGCCGTCCCCGCCCGGCGCAGGGAGGCAAGGAAACTCCGGCGCGAGAGGGCGCTGGCGGATGGCGGTTGATCGGAAAGGGTCGGACTCGGCATTTCGGAAAGGCCGACAATAGAAACCCGTTTGCGCTTCCCGCCAAGGGAAAAGGCAAAAGGCTCTCCCGTTTGCGGCGAGGCTACCTCAGAGCGTTTCGCCCGCCTTCGATTTGTCGTTGAGCAGGATTTCCCGCAAAAACCGCACCGGCCCCTGGCCATGGTCGGTGATCGCATCGTTGAACTTCTTCAGCGAGAAATTGCTCCCCTCCTGCGCTCGGTAATCCCGCCGCAGCTTGAGCAGTTCCAGCTTGCCGACCGTGTAGAAGAGATACCCCGGGTCGAACGTTCCCCGGAGCGCCTCCTGGTGCGCGGGTTTTTCCTCGTAATAACAGTTGTCCATGAAGAACTTCGTCGCCTCCTCCACGCTCATTCCCTGCGTGTGCAGCTTGATCGACACGCACAGCCGGCAGATGCGCAGCAGCGCCTCGTCGGACTGCGCGAGGTGGTACTTGGCACCCTGGAGATCGTCCGCGTCACCGGCTTTTTCCCGGCCGAAGCCTTCCTCGACCGCCATTTGTTCGCAGTAGTGCGCCCAGCCCTCAATGTACGCGTACGAGCCGAAGATCCGCTGCACCTTGCTCGCCGGCGAGGCGTTCATGCGCAATGCCTGCACGTAGTGCCCGGGGTAGACCTCGTGGACGCTGACGATATCCGCCGTGTAGTAATTGAACGAGGTCAGCCACTCGTCCTTTTCCTTGTCAGGCCAATTCGCCTCGGTCGGCGTGACGTAGTAATATGCCTGCGCGCCCAGTACCTCGAACGGCCCCGGGTTATCCGATGATGCGAAGGAGCCCGCGCGCAGGTACTTCGGGGTTTCCTCGACGCTGGCCCGCACCTCGCTCGGGATGTCGATGATGTTGTGAGTCACCATGAACCCGCGGATCATCTCCAGATGCTTGCGAATGTCGGGCAGCAGGCTCTCCGACGTGGGATGGTCGTGCTGGATCGCCTTGAACACCTCGATGGGCGGCTTGGACGGGTCGATGATCTTCGCCGCCGCCGCGAACTCGCCCTGTTCGCGCTTGAGTTCGGCCAGGCCGATTTCGAGAATCATCGCGGGCGTCTGTTCGAGCGCCTCGTTGTAGGCGAGCATCTTGCGGTAACGGTCCTCGCCGAGCGCGTACCCTTTCGGGTTGGCCTTGGGCAGGCGCTCTTTTTCCAGCCAATCCGCGTAGGCCATCATCTCGGCGGCGGCGCGGTCGTTGGTGGCTTTGAATTCCGCCTGGAGCGCCGGGTCCTGCACGCCCTTGACCGCATCGACCAGATCGTGCTGGAGAAAATCCGCGTTGCCCTTGGCGATGACGATGCCCAACTCCACCTCGGATTTCGGCAAGACTTCCGCGAGGTTCGCGCGCGCGGCGGCGAACAGCGCCGGGACCGCGCGTTCGGTCGAGATGATGCTGCGCAGCCGGTCGGCGAGCGGGGCGTAGTTGCGCTTGAGATAGACGTTGGCGTCGAACGCCCCCGCGTAGGTCATCGGGTTGCGGTCGAAGATGCCCGCCTCCTCCAGTTGAAAGAGGCCGTTTTGCATGCCGAGTTTCAGCAGCTTGTAGTCGAGCGCGGACGGCGCGCTGAGCGTGGCGGGGTCGATGGCCTCCAACCGCTTGAGGAATGCGTGGGCGCGCTTGCCCTCGGTGTCGAGCGACGCGCGGCTGAAGTCCGTAAATTTCCCGTCGTACTGGTGCAGCCCGAGGCTGACGGCGCTGGACGGCTGGAACTCGAAATAATCGGCGAGGATCTCATCCGTGAGCCGGGCGAACGCAATTTCAGGCGGCAGGGCGGTGTCCGCGCGCAAAGCTGGCGCGGCGGCCAAAGCCAGGACGGCGGACAACAGGGCGAGGCGGGGTCTGGATTTCATCATGGGCAAAAAACGGGGCCGGCGAACGGCACCAGTTTATCCGCCCCGGCCCCGCGCGCTAATTAAAATACAACGAGAAACCCAGCGCCACGCCGCTGAAGGCGCGCTGGAAGTTGTGCCACACCCGCTCGTCGGTCATCGTGCCCTCTTCGAGATACGGGGCGGCTCCGGTGCCCTGGATCCAGAGCATCAGGTCGAGGCCCTTGGGTTCGGTGAAGACACGCCGCACGTTGAGTCCGCGCGCGCCGACGCCCTCGCGCCAGAAGGGGACCAGTTTCTTGCCCGCGAGGATGGCGTCGGTCTCGTTGAGCACGTTCATCCACGCGTCGATGCGTTCCTGGGTGACTTCCGCCGGGAGCACGCCGTGCTGCCGGGGGCTGGGAATCCACTCGTGGTCGTCGTCGGTCTCGGCGAGGATGCGCCGCCACGATTCGCGGCCGAAGGCGGGCACGCGCGAGAAGTGATCGAGCGCGGCAGCCATGCGGGCGGGTTCGCGCACGGGGAAGTCGAGCAGGTGGATGAAGGCGAGCAGGGCCGAGATGGGCTCGCGGTCCATGTCCATCACGGACGCGTCCTTGCCGCGTTGCAGGAAGGGGAAGGGCGTCTTGGGTTTCTCGAAAAACAGGTGCGCGGTGTGGTCGAAGAGGCTCGATTCGTCGTGGGCGAGGACCGTCTCGGCCAGCCCGCTCAGGAGGTGACAATATCCCCGGAACCACGGCACGTCGCCCGCGTCGAACTTGATGAGGAAGTTCTCGGCGTCCTTGGGGTCGGGCGACTCGTCCTCCACGAAGTTCCTGCCCCGGTTGAGCCGCTCGTAGGTTTGCCAGGCCGTCTCGGTGTCGGCGGGCTTGCCGTTGCCGGCGTAGTCGATCTTCACGAGGCCGGGGCGCAACGCGACCTTGCCGGGATCGTCGGGCAGCGCGGCGAAGGTGGCCTCGGCGGTGCCGATGTCCGCCAGGAAGGTGATGAACGCCGCCCGGATATCGTCGTACGACACGGGGGCCACGAACTCCGGGTCCGCCTGCCCGACCGGCAGGCGCAAAAACGGCAGGGACGACGCCAGCCGGCTGCCCAACAGGCCGTGGTGCCGCCACGTTTGGCCGAGCTTTTCGCCCGCGCGCAGGAACTGCACGATGCCCAGCGCGTAGCGGCGGCGGTTCGCGTCGGCGTCGCCGGTGGCGGGGCGTCCGGCGAGGGCGGCTTCGAGCGATTTCTGGCCTTCGCTGAGCGTGCCTTTCTCGAACGCCTCCCGGATCACCGGGTCGGCGTCGGCGGCGCGGGCGTGTCTTGTCGGCGCGGCCGACAGCAACAGCGACAGGCCGAGCGCCAGCGTCCAGCGGACCGGCGCAAGTCGCTTCGTGGAAGGGAGGTAGGGAGAAATTTTCATTTCGTCCCACCGTCCCCCGCCGACGGGGCGCAGGCAAATCGAATAAAACGGACCGGGCGGCGTTTATTTCGATGATTTCAACCCCGCTTGGTGCTTCTTCGCGCCCGCTTTGATCAGGGCCAGCGCCTCGGTCGGCCCGCAGCGGCCCAATGGCTTGAACTCAATCCCCTTGGCCATGTTGTAGGAGCGAAAGAAATGTTCGATGTCCTCGACGATCTCCACGGGGATGTCCTTGAGCGAACGCGCCTTGCCGTACTCGCGCGACTTGTGCATGACGCCGATGAGCCGGTCGTTGCGTTCGCCTTTTTCGCCGGGCTTGCCCTGTTGGGCCTTGATGCCGCCGAGCAATCGTGTGGCGATCAGACAGCCCGCGAACGCCTGCGAGCCCTCGTCGGTGAGCACCATGATGTCCAGCGGGTCGCCGTCCTCGCCCAGCGTCGCCGGCACGTACCCGAAATCGTACGGGAAAATCGCCCCCGCCGGCAGCACGCCGCCGATGTAAAACAGCCCGCGCTCCGGGTCGAAGTCGAACTTGTTGCGGCTGCCCTTGGGAGCCTCGATGACGACGTTGAGCAAACCGTCCTCGTTCTCGTCGAAGGTCGTGAGTGCGGCGAAAGGATTTGGAGGGGGCATGATCCTGAATCGCAACGATGATCCGCTTGCGGCGTCAGGAAAATCGCGGACTCGACGCCAAAGGTTGAGTGCGGAATAACCTTGACGTTCGCCGGCGAATTCAAGAGCTTTCACGCCATCCGCCACCGGGCAATGCCACTTCCCCGTTTTTCCTTCGCCTCGTTTGCCATCCGCCTCGCGCTCTGGACCTTCGCGCTGTGCCTGCTGCCGGCCGCCGTTCTCCGCGCCGATCCCCCCGCCGACGCCAGCCCGCCGCCGGCCGGTTCGCTGACGATCCTGTCCCTGGGCGACTCGATGGGCCTGTGCGGATTTGCCGCGCGCCTCGACAAGCGCCTGCGCGAGGACCCGCTGGACAAGGCCATCTACACGTACGTCGCCTGCGCGACGATCCCGTCGAGCTGGCTCAAGCGGAAGCCTTTTCTCGATGCCAAGACCGTCTGCGGCTACCTGACGATCAAGAGCAAGGAAGGCAGCGGCAAGCCCGACAAATACGAGGACACCTACGGCGTGCCGAAAGGGCACAAACCGTCGGCGCACGCCGTCCCGAAGATCGAAGACCTCCTCGCCGAACACCAGCCGGACATTCTCGTCCTCCAGACCGGCAACAACCTCTTCGACATCTTCCGCGACAAAAAGACGGTCGAGCCCGCCCGCCACACCGCCGAACTCGAAGCGCAGCTCAAGCCCATGGTGGAACTCTTCAAGACGAAGACTTCCCTGCGGCGCGTGTACTGGGTGTCGCCGCCGATTTCCGGCCGCGTGACGGAGGAAATCCAGGCTTTCGTCTTCGAGCACGTCCAGAAGATCGCGGGCGGGAAGGCGACGATCATCGATTCGCGGCCGTTTTTCACGTTCCCGTACAAGCACATGGAGCCGGACAAGGAGCATTTCCTCGGCTCGCAGATGGACGAGTGGGCCGACAAGGTCTACGACATCATCAAGAAGGACATCGCCGACCACCCGTTGCCGCCCGCCGGGGCGTTGGCCGAGGCGAGCGCGTCACCGACGCCCGCCGCCGCGTCGACGCCGACGCCTGGCGCGGAAATTTCGATCAGCGCGACGCTCGTCAAGAAGTCCGAGCCGATGGACGTGAAGGCGCTCCTGCCCTACCGCGAATCGCTCGTGGCGTACCTGTACGACGTGCGCAGCGTCAAGGCGGGCGAGTACAAGGAAAAGCAGATCATCGTGATGCACCCCGCGCACATCGACCTGAAGCCGCAAGCGTTGGGCAAATACAAGGAAGGCGAGGTTTACACGTTCCGCCTGCGCGAACTGACCGGCACCCAATGGGAAACGATCAAGTCCTCGGATGAAACCGGCCGCATCGACCTGACGCCGTACATCCAGGTGGACGACAACGCGAGGTTTCCGAAGAAGTAGTCAAGCGGATGAGAACGCTTCTCATCGTCATCACGATTTTCTGCGGCCTGCGGGTTGCCGCGGCAGAACCGCCTCCCGAAGTTTATTCGACCGATTACTGGCAAATTGCCGGTCAGCCCGGCAAGACTACATGGATCGAAATCCATAACCGACAGGAAGCACGCACCAGCGGGATCGCTCACATCGAGGTTCTTGCCCGCAAGAAGGGTGCTCCCGTTTGGGAGGTCGAGCATGTCTGCGATCATCTCGCTATTACCACCGCCGCCTTGCAGCGTAGCGTCGTGAGTCCATACAAAACGCGCGGCGCATACCCCGAGAGCTACCTTGAGGCATACCATCGCTGGAAAGCAGACGAGCAGAAAGGCATCGCATTTGTTTGCTCGACTTCGATCCAAGATTTCCTTCGTTATCCGTAGCCGATACGTCTGACTACACGCCCTGGCTAACGTCCCGCAATCGCACTCTGGATCGTCGCCGGATTTTGGCCTGACCACCGTGCGCAGTGCAAGATTGCGCTTGCATCGGCGGACGGCGGGAAGTTCTCTGACAGTTCGCGGCGGCGCGCGGTTCCCGTCAGGGTCTGGGAACGCGGGCGCGCCGTTGGCCCTTGCACCCGGTTCGCAACCCGCAACCCGCCACTCACCACCATGTCCACTCCGGTCACGACTCCGCCCACCGCCGCCGCCACGTCCACCGTCCCGCCGATGGAGCCGTTCATTGATCCGGCGA
>CALMVM010000144.1:16684-17061 GCA_937873255.1 uncultured Verrucomicrobiota bacterium
TCTTCGGCGCATCGTCACTTTATCTCGTGCTCAAGGTCGGCCTGACCGTCAGCGCCTCGATTCCGGTGGCCGTCATCTCGCTGGCACTCTTCCGCAGCCTGTCGCGCGCGTTCGGCATCCGCGACGCGACCATCCTCGAACACAACATCACCCAGACCGCCGGTTCGGCGGGCGAGTCGATTGCCTTCGGCGTCGGCGTGACGATGCCCGCCATCCTCATCCTGGGGTTCGACCTGGAGCTGACCCGCGTGGCGACCGTCGGCATCCTCGGCGGCCTGTTGGGCATACTCATGATGATCCCCCTGCGCCGCGCGCTCATCGTCAAGGAACACGGCAAGCTCAAGTATCCCGAGGGCACGGCCTGCGCGGTGGTGCTG
>CALMVM010000145.1:0-8087 GCA_937873255.1 uncultured Verrucomicrobiota bacterium
CGGGTCGGCGGCGGGCGGGGTTCGTCACCACGAATAACGTCGCCTTCTTCGCGCTGACGACGTGGCTGCTCCTCGGGGAATATCCGGATTCCTTTTGGAAATGGTCGCTGGGCTTCGGCGTCGTGCTGGTCGCGCTGGCGGAGGGATGCCGGTGGATGCGCCCCCGTCTCGACCGCGAGACGGAAAATGCCTATCTGCTCCAGGGAATCCTGTGCGTCACGCTCGGGTTTTTCGCTTATTTCGACGGTTGGCAACTGGGCCTGATCCTCGCGGCGCAGAGCGTGGTGCTTCTCGGACGAGCGCAGTTCCGCGAGGAACGCCTGCCGCTGTGGCTGTCGCTGGCTTCAGCGGTGGCGGCGTTCGTGGTGGCGGCGAACCGGCTCGCCGATTGGCAGGCGTCCGTGCCGGTTTTTTCCGCCGTCGGCGCGGGGAGTTTGTTGATGTTTGCCGCCTGGTGGGGGCAGCATCGGCTCGACAAGTTGACTGCGCCGCCGACCTTGGCGGGACCGGTCCCCGGCTTCCGCGAGACGCTCCGTTCCGCGCCGGGTTTTTATTTGTTGCTCGGCAGCGCGCTCTGGCTGTGGACGATTGAACGAACCCTCGCGCATCAGACCGCGCTGACGGCGGCGCTGGCGGGAGCGGGCGTATTGATGACGGCGGCGGTGTATCTCCTGCGCGTGCGGGCGGTGCCGTTTTACGCGCAGGCGTTTTTGCTCGCGGCGTTTCTGCACCGTTTCGTCGAGGCTCTGGGTGCGGGGGCGACCGCGATCTGGTGGAATTCCGTGGCGCTTCTGCTGGCCGCGTTGGCGCTGGGCCACTGGTGGCAGCGGCGTTGGCCCCGGACAGAGCGGGCTTTACCGCCGTCCCGGGAGACCACTGCCAGCATCGCCGCAGGGAATGCAGCCCTCGCCGCGCTGCTGGTTTGCGATTGGCTGCGGCCCGGACTCACCGGCTCGTCTGCCGACGCGTGGATCGCGGCGGCGGCCGTCCTCTCGCTCGTGGTCCTGGGCTACGGCAGTCTGACGGGCTATCGCGCGTTGTCCGTGGCGGGACAGACGATCCTCGCCGCGAGCGTCGCGGCGTGCGTGAGCGTGGTGTGGGCATCCCCGTGGACCGGCAGTTCTTGGCGCGAACCGGCGCTGACGCTCGTTCCCGTCGCCGTCTTGGTGGCGACGGCACACGCGGTCCGACGCCATCTCGCCGTCGATCAAAACAGCGCGCCGATTCTGGCGTGGCGGGTGATCTGCGAAGCGGGCGCGACGCTGCTTTTCCTGGGATGGGGATTCCGGTACGTCACCCCGGAGGGGCGGTTCGCGTTTTTCGCGGTGGCCGCCCCCGCCGTGCTCGCGTGGGCGCAATTCCGGCGCGAGCCACGCCAATGTTGGTGGAGTGGGATGCTCGCGGTCGCCGGCACCGCCAGCCTGGCTTTGCTCGTCCGCGAGGAACGGGCGTCGTTTCTTCACCTGCCCGGCATCGCCGCGCTCGCGGCGGGTGCGCAATTCGCACGCTTTTGGAGCCGACGTGATCCGGCGTCCGCCGCGACCGTGCCGTCCCCGTTGCGAACCGCTTTCATGATCGTCGCGACCCTCTGCGCATGGACGGTTCTCAACGCCCGGATGGCGGCTGCCTTCGGCGGGGCGTTCACCCTCGCCGCGTCGTGGTCGTTATTCGCCGCCGCCGTGTTCGGCGTCGGGCTCGGATTGCACGAAAAGGTCTACCGCTGGATGGGCCTCGGGATTCTCGTTTGCACGCTCGTACGGATCGGCGCGGTCGATATCTGGCAGCTCGACAGCCTCGGCCGCGCGGTCAGCGCCCTCTGCCTCGGCGTCGTTTTGTTGGGGATCGGATATTTTTATAACCGATTCCACGCGAGGTGGCACGATTTGTTCTGATAGAAAAAATCCGCCTCAAAAAACGACCTCTCTGCAATAGTGAGTTCGCAATACTAAGAAAATATTTGCAATCTTGTGAAAAAATTTCTTGCCAGATTTTTGGCGTGAGGCAATATGAGCGCGTTCCAAGCGCGTTTTATCACCAACCAGGGTTAGCAAAATGAAATCAAAACTTCTCTTTGGCAGTGCATTCGCCGCACTCTGCGGACTGGCTTTGCCGCCGGTCTGCCAAGTGGCCGTGGGAGCCGAGACCACGTTTTCCGAACAAGCGATGAGCCGTCTCCAGGCCGGCCTCGCGCGAACCACCCTCGGGACGACCATCCAGGCGTCCGTGGCCGTCGGCAGCAAAGCCGATGCGCGCGTGCTCATCAACGATGACGCCTCGCGCGACTTCAGCCTTCCCGCCGGGACGACGAGCTTCGTCGTGAGCCTGGCGAAGGTCGAGGTGCTCAATCACTTCAACTTCGTGGACAACGACGCCGAGGGCAAGGTCACGGTGTCGGTGTCCAGCACGAAGCTGGCGGCCGACGCCCCCGGCTGGAAGAAGGTCGGCGGCGACGAGAGCTTCGCCGGCCACCGGGTGATCGACTGCGACTTCGGCAGCGCCGAGGGCCGCTACGTCAAGATCGACTTCGCGACGAGCAAGGCCGGCAAGATCGCCGGGTTCGGGCTCTACGGCACGAACGTCGCGGGCAACGCGCCCGCCCGGTTGAACTACGTTTCGACCCCGACGCACACGGAAGTCGCCGCGCAGGGTGCCGACCGCAATTCCTATTACGACTACGCCAGCCTCTCGATGGGGGCCAAGGTCGTCGCCGTCTCGCACGCCGACACCCTCGCGGACGCCCAGTACATGATCGACGGCAATTCGGACACGGCGTTCACTTTCGATCCCGCCGACGCGAACCCGACGGCGGTCATCGACCTCGGCCTGCGCCGCCGCGTGGATCGCGTGACGTGCGAATTCTCGTCTCCGGAAGGCCAACTGGACTTCTTCCTGGTCGACAACGCGTACTCCGCCGACGACACCCAGCCGGTGAGCCTGAACTACGTCACCCCGCCCGGGGTGATGCCCGTCGCCAACGTCGAGACGCTCAACTACAATTCGTCGAACGTCCTGGCCAAGCACAAGCCCGTCGGCTCTGTCACGATCGCGGGCGGCACCGGGGTCAACAAGGTGTCGGTGAACGTGAGCGGGCTGCAGGGCCGCTTCCTGATCGCGGCGTTCCACCGCTCCGGCGGCAAACGTGCCTCGGGCGACTTCAAGGATGTGGTCTCCGACCCGAAGGACTTCAAGGACAAGAACGTCGCCATCGCAGACAACCCGGTGAAGGTCGAGGGCATCAGCGCCTTCGGTGAGCCTCCCGGCTCGCAGTCGATCCCGCTGGTGCCGCCGGACACGGCGACGCGGATCAGCCCCTGAGGTTGTCGGCCGATAGTTTTTGGTGAGTTGTGCGAGCCGCGTCCGGTGATCTCCGGGCGCGGCTCCTCTCATTCCAGGCGCAGATCGTACGCGAGCAGGGCAGGATCGGACTTCACCGCCGGGCGATGGAGGTCGATGGGGTGCAGGCTTTCGACCGCGTCCACGGGGCGGAACTGCTGCTGGTTTTCCTCTAGGCGGTAGCGCGCGACGATCTTGGCGGCGTCGGCGGAGGTCACGGTGAGTTCGAGCGGCAGGTGCGGCTTGATCCCCGGGTGCAGCGAGGGGTACAGCGCCGTCCGGCGATAGCGCAGACCGCAGATGCGCTCGTGGTGCGGCGATTGGTCCGCGTCGTCCAAGGACGCCAAGCGAAGCTCCCGGCCGTTGACGAAAATCCGGTGGCGTTCCGCGAACTCCGCGCTCGCCGCGAACTCCAGCCGCTCGATGGAAGTGTCCACGAAACGGCTGGTCGTCCCGCCTTCGCTCGGCGTCTCGCTGAGCAGCGGCCAGCCCTCGCAACCCCGGCGGACATCGAGCGTCGCGCCGTCTTGCAGGTTCGCGGCCAGCAAGAGGGGGAACCGCCACCGCCAGATCGCGCGGAACCCATCCTCGGGGAACGAAAAACCGGCCGCTCGCAATTCGCCGAGCACGGCACGCAGATCTTCCCACCGCGGCGTCGGCAGAAAGAAACGGTCGTGCAGCCGCGAGCCGTGCGCGACGAGCGAGCGCGGCGATGGTCGGTCGAGCGTGTGCGCGGCAATCGTCTGCCAGAGCAGGGCGACCAACGACATCCATTCGGCGCGGGGCAGCGACTCGATGGCGCGGAATTCGATCAACCCCGAGGTGCTGCCGGGCGGGCCGCCGACGTTCCAGAATTTGTCGAAACTGATCTCGCTGCGGTGCGTGTTGCCGGTGATGTCGGTATGCAGGTGGCGCAGCGTTTCGCCGATGATGTAGCGGTGGTCCTCGCCCGGCGGCAGGGTGGCGAGATGCTCGTAACCCATGTCGAGGTCGTAGAGGTCGCGCGCCGATTCGTCCGGCCGCGGGGCCTGCGACGATGCGCCGACGTACACGCCGGTGAACAGGTACGCCAGCGACGGGTGCGCCTGGAAATACCGCAGCAGCGAAGCGACCCAAAGCGGGCGGGTGAAAAACGGGTTTTCGTCCAGCGACGGGCCGCCGAATAGAAGATGGTTGCCGCCACCCGTGCCGGCGTCGTTGCCTTGCGGATTTTGCTTCCACGAGCGCATTTCCACGGTGCGGCCGGTCTCTTCCAGGATGACGAGCCAGCGGTGGTAATCCTGCCACGTCTCGCACGGCGGCACGTTGATCTCCAATACGCCCGGATCAGCGGTCAGGCCGACGCGGGTCCAGACGTTCGCCTCGTCGGACGGCAGGTAACCCTCGAAAAATATTTTGCCGACCCCGTGCCGGGCAAGCAGCGTGCTCAGGCGGTCCAGCAAATCGCGGAAGGCCGGCTGCAGGAGCGGCGGCAGGAAAACGCGCTGCGTGCCGTCGCGCAGCTCGACCGTCAACGCGCGTCGAAGGGCCTCGGGCGGGAGTTGGTCGAGTGGCAGGCGCAGGCCGGCGGGGCCTTCGGCGTTGAGAAGGAGAAGTTTTTTGCGGCGCGCGGGGAGTTTCCAGCGTTCGGTGAACCACTTCTGCCCGTCGTGGTCGAGCGGCAGGACGGCCACGAGGCTTTTGGGGTCCTGCGGATCGATGGCGTCGGTCCACGCGTCGGCGGTAAAACCGAGGTCGGCCGCGAGGTCGGCGAGGAGCGTCTGGAAAATCTTGCGCGCGTGGCGTTGTGAGACGGAGGCTTTGCGCGGCGCGGTGGCGCGTTGGGCGATGGGCGAGCCGTCGCGGTTCGCCAGGAGATTGACCACCCACCGTGGATTGACCTCGCCCGGATACTGTTTGCCCGGCGAAAACACCGTGATCGCCCCCGGCAGGAAGCGCTCGGTGATCTGCTCCGCCAACGCGTAGGCGTAGCGCAGTTTCGTCGGTCCGACCGCGACGAAATTCCACTCGGTGCCCTCGGGATCGTTCGGCACGAGCGTCGGTTCGCCGCCGAGCGTGAGCCGGACGTCGTGTCGGCGGAAGGTGTCGGCGACTTTTTGCGCGAGGGGTTCGAGCGGCGAGGCGAAGAGGGTGGCGGATTCGGGAGAGTGCGGTGCGGCCATGATACTCGGAGCCGGGAGATTTTCCCGGGCCGCCAACCTAGTCCAAAGACCCGGCCGCCGCCAACGCGGGACGAATCCGGCGGCGAAATCCCGTTTGGATTGCCTTTACCTCTACCGGTCGAGGGATTTGAATGGATCGCGCCTTTGCACAACCCAAGGATGAATACTCCGACCACGCTATCCGCCATCGGCCAGATCGCCATCACCGTGAGCGATGTTTCTGCCGCGCTCGTTTTCTACCGCGACGCACTCGGTTTGCGTTTCTTGTTCAGCGCGGGACCGAACCTCGCATTTCTCGACGCCGATGGCGTGCGGCTGATGCTGACCACGCCGCAGGGGGCGGGAAAGGTCGGGCACAACTCGATCCTCTATTTCAAGGTCTCCGACATCACGGCGGTTCACGCGGCCATCGTGTCGCGCGGCGCGGTCAGCGAACGCGCTCCGCAACTCGCCGCGAAACTACCCGACCACGAACTTTGGACCGGGTTCCTGCGCGATCCCGACGGCAACCTGGTCGGCCTCATGGAGGAGAAACGCTAGCCCGACGCGCCGGACTTCTACGGTGCCGGATCGTCCTCGGCGTGTTGGCCCGGGGCGAGCGTGGTTTGCACGCCAGCGGTCGCGGCCTCGTGAGTGGACGAAAGCGGGTTGGACTGTTCGGCCAGCGCGAGGATCAGGTCGGTCTTGGAAATGCTGCCGACCAGCGTGCGGTCCTCGAAGTTGTTCGTCACGGGCAGCCGCTCGCCGTCGTGTTGCGAAAAGACGTTGAGCGCGTCGCCCAGCGATTCGTCCGGCCCGAGCGTCGGAAATTGTTCTCGCACGATGTCGCGCGCGATGACGACATTCGCCAGTTCGGGCTCGTTGAGATAATTCTTCACGTCGTGCAGGGAAATCGCTCCTTTGAAGCGGCGGCCCGGTCCGACGACGTAGAGGTAGTTGAAGCGGTTGGTCAGGAAATTCTCGGCCACTTCGGCGAAGGGCGAGATTTCGCCGACCGCCACCGGGTCTTTCTTCATCAGGTCGGCCACGCGCAGGTCGGCGAGTTGTTGGCGGACGAAGGCGGCCCCCTTGCGCTTGAGCGAATCGCTGTAGATCGACGCGGACTCAATGGCCGTGGACACGTAATGCGCCACCACGCAGGCCAGCATCAGCGGCAGGATGATCTCGTAGTCGAGCGTCATCTCGAAGAGCATGATGATCGCCATGATCGGCGCGTGCGTCGTCGCGGAAAGAAACGCTCCCATACCGACCAGCGTGAACACGCTCAACACCGGCGCGTTCGCCCCCGGCCAAAGGGCGTCGACGCCCTCGCCAAAAAGGTACCCGATGCTCGCACCCGCGAATAACGTCGGCGTGAACACACCGCCCACCGCTCCCGAGCCGAAAGTCGCCGCCGTCGCCACGAGTTTGAGCGCGAGGATGAGCGCGACCATTTTCCACCACCGCCCGCCGCCAAGTAGTTCGCCGACGACGCTGTAGCCGTTGCCGACGACTTCCGGCGTTTTGATCGAAAGCGCGCCGACGATCAATCCACCGAGCGCCAGACGCGCGTACGGCGGGAGTGCCGTCGCCGCGAAGGCGCGCTCGCTCCAGCGCAAGCCACGCAAGAACCACGGCCCGAGCAACCCCGCCAGTAGCCCGAGCAACAGATGGGGGAGAATTTCCCAGTTCGACGCGATTTGCACCGTCGTGTGCGGGATCTCGTAGAGCGGATTGCTGCCAAGGAATTGCCGGACGGTCAGCGTCGCCACGACCGAGGAAAACACCAGCGGGCCGAACGATTCCATGGCGAGCGTGCCCAGGACGATCTCGGCCACGAACAGCGCCCCGCCGATGGGCGCGTTGTACGCCGACGCGATGCCGCCGGCCGCCCCGCACGCGACGAGCAGGCGCAGGCGCGCGGTGGTCATCTTCGCCCAACGCCCGGTCAGCGATGCCAGCACGGCGGCGAGTTGCACGAGCTGACCCTCCCGCCCGATGGAACCGCCCGAGGCAATCGTGAACAACGCGGAGGCGCACTTCACGAAGCTCGAAAGCGAAGATAGCTGCCCGCTGCCGAGCACGATGGCCTCCATGTAATCGGTGGAGCTTTTGCGCCGGTTGAGCCGCGCGCCGAGCAGGAGAGTCAATCCGGCCAACGCGCCGCCGGCGGCGGGGGTGACGAGCCGTTGCCACGAGGGCATCGCCTGGACGGTTTTGACGTATTCGAGCGCGTGGCCGGTCAGGAAATAATGGATGACATCGGTGAGCTTGCGGTAGCCCACCGACGACGCTCCTGCGAGGAAGCCGACGAGGCCGGCCCACACGAGAGTCGTCTGGAGTTCGTTGTGCCGGGCGAACTTCGCCAGCCAGATACGCAGCTTCAGCAGCGGCAGCAGCCAGCGTCCGGTGCGGCTGCCCTGGGGTGCGTCCATGGCGATCACGCCGCCGCGCGCAACGCGGCCACGAAGGCATCGGGGGTCGGGGCGGCGAGGAGTTTTTGCCGGACGGCCTCGCCGCGCAGGAGCCGGGCGAGCGTCCCGACCAGGGCGAGGTATTGCGGGGCGCGGTCGGGCGGGGTGCCGATGATAAAAAGGAAATGCACCTTTTCCC
>CALMVM010000145.1:8097-12945 GCA_937873255.1 uncultured Verrucomicrobiota bacterium
CGGCACGCCTTCCGTGCTCCGGCCGACGGCCACGACGATCTCCTTGACCAACCCTGTGCGGGCGTGGGGAAAAGCGACGCCGCAGCCGAGCGCGGTGGAACTGAGCCGTTCGCGTTCGATCACCTCATCGGCGAGCCGCACGGCATCGGCAACGCCCGGATGACCCGCGAGAATGCCCGTCACGCTCTGGATCGCCGCCGTCTCGTCGCTCGCGCGCAGGTCGAGCAGGACCCGGTCGGGCGATAGCAAGGCGAGGGGAGAGGTGGTCATGTAGCCGCAAACGGAGGCGCTGGCCGGAATGAAGCGCGCTTTGCCCGATCAGGCAAGGTACGGATGCCGCCGACGGGCGCGAAATCGAGCGTCGATTGCCTCAAAGCGCGGTCAATTTGATCGACGCGGTCAACTTCGACTCGACCGGGTCGTCCGAGAAGAACCGTCCGCTGATCGGCGTGATCTCGGCGGTCGTCAGACCGACGGCGGTGGCAATGTAGCGGTGATCGCAGAAGACCCCGTTGGACGCGTCGAGCCCCGTCCAACCCGCCCCGGGCAGATAAACCTCCGTCCACATGTGCATCGAAGCCTCGACGTGGCGGTCTTTCGCCTCCTGCCCGAGCAGGCACAGGTAACCGCTCACCAGACGCGCGACGAGGCCGAGTTCGCGCAGGACCGCCGCCAGCAGCACGGCCGTATCGCGGCACGAACCCGTGCCGAGTCGGAGCGTTTCCGCCGGGGAATACGCCGCCCCTTCGTCGCGCCGTTCGTAAGCGACCCCTCCGTGGATCGCCTCCAACAGACCGCTGAGCAGCGACACCGTCGGCACAGCGTCGGTCGGGGCATTCCAGAACGGCAGCGGGAGCAGCCGTGCGCCGGGATCGGTCCCGAAGTGTGTCGCTTCCTCGAAGGTCAGGTACGCGGCGAGGCGCGCCGCGTCGGTGGGAGAATACTTGAATGGGTAGTTCGCCGCGTCGTAGTCGAGCAGGAAATCGAACGGATTCTGCTCGTGGAGTTCGATCTCCAGCGTGAAATCGAAAAACAGTCCCGGCTCCCGATCGGGGTAAAAACACCGCGCGAAGGGATTGTCGAACAGGTCGCGCCGGAACTGCACCGTCGCCGCCGGGTTCGTGGCGAACGACACCTTTTGCACGAGCCGGCCAGGCTCGGTGCGCGCGAATAAACGCACGAAGTGCGGCGACAGGCTGACCGGGCGGTCGTACTCGTAGCGGGTGTGGTGGTCGATCCGGAGACGCAGCGGCATGGGGGCCGACACTACACCTTCTTTGCGTCGGACGCGACGGCGGCGGGAGCGGCGCGGCGTTTGACGAACACTTTGACCTTCATGTTCTGCTTGCCCGTGCCCTTGAAAGTCCCGCGCAATGGCGTCGCGTCGCGGAAGTCGCGTCCGTACGAAACCGTGATGTGCCGCTCGCCGCACCACTGTTTGTTGGTGGGGTCGAGCGCGACCCATTGCTTGCCGGGAACGAGCACTTCCACCCACGCATGGGTCGCCACCGCGCCGACGAGCGTGCGGCCGGCGCGTCCGAGGGTGTTGTTGGCGGCGGCGCTCGGTGGGGCGACCGCTTCGATGTAGCCGCAGACGTAGCGCGCGGGCAGGCCGGCGGTCCGCAGCACGCTGAGCATGATGTGCGTGAAATCCTGGCAAACGCCCTTGCGCTGCTGCCAGATGACCGCCAGCGGCGTGGAATTGGTCGTCGAGCCGCTGACGTAGGCGAACTCCTGGTAGACGGCCAGATTGAGCGCCTCGAGCGCCTCGCCGAACGGCCGGTTGCCCGCGAGATACTTCCTTGCCCATTGATGGGCATCCTTAGTTTTGGCAACGATCTCGGTCGGCTGGAGGTAGTCGTACACGTCGGTCGCCGACGAATTCAGGATCTGCCGCGCCTCGTTGATGCTGACCTCCAACGCCGCCGCCGGGCGTTCGGGCGTATGGGTGTGCACATCGACCCGGCTCGTGATGACCAGCGAACGGTGCCGATACGGCAGGCTGAAAAAATCGACGGCGTTGCCGAAATAGTCCAGGTAGCCGCTGAGCTTGACGGCGGGCTCGACGGTCAGCCGACGGCTGCGAATGGTCTGGGTGGGCAGGTTCGGCGGCGTCATCCGCGCTTCCAGATACGCCTCGGCCACTCCGTACTGGTAGGAGTAATCGGTGATGTGAGAGACCTCAAACTCCATGGGAAAAACCTCGCAGGTACGGCTGGAGCGGCGTGGAAAGATGCGCCTGGTGGTTGAGAAACACGTCGGCGATGACGTTGTGCAGATCCTGTGTGCCGCGCACCAGTTCGTTGAGCAGGGCGGCGAGCGCCTTGCCGTGTCCGGCGGGCGGCGGGGCGTTGCGATCCGACCCGGCGTGCGGGCCAGCGTCGTCGGCGGGGGCCGTTTTCGCAAAACGCGCCTCGCTGCGGGCTTCCTGCACTTCCGCCGTGGACGGGACGAAATCCTCCGGGTCCGGTTCCGGCGTCTGGTCGAAATGCGTCAGCCAATCGATCCGGCGCAACCGCTCGCAAAAACCATCGACCGCCGCCAGCGGACGCTGCATCGCAGCCGGACCCTCGCCGTGATTGGTCGCGCGCAGCAGCGCAGCGCAGTTGGTCAAGCCGTGGAGAACGGAACGCGGGGCCTCGGGGTTTTGGAAGAGCAGCTTGAGCACGGGCAGCGGTTCGGCGCGCATCTGGTAGACGCGCCGATACGCGTCGCGCGTGCCGAGCAGACGCAGGAACGCGGAAAGCTCGATCTCGGTCTGGTGGCCGATGCGCGCCGGTTGGTCGGCCGGGCCGGTGAATGCCTTGATGCACGCCAGCGGGGCGTTGGCGGTGATGATGGCGCGTTCGAGTTGCTGGCCGAGACGGCAGAAACGCCAGCCATCGTCGTCCATCATGCTGTTTTCGGCCAAGCCGAAGAACTGCGGAATGGCGTGCGTCGTCAATTCGCCCAGCTTGCGGGTAACGCGCGCGCAGACGCCGACCGGCGCGTCTTCCTGGAAACGCTGGTTGGCGAACGTCGTTTTCAGCCGGCTCAACGCCGACCACGCCTCGGGGCTGAGCGCATCCTGAATCGCGCCGGCGTTGTTCATGGCGCGGCGCAGGACGTTGATGAGCGCGCCGGGCTCGTCTTTTTGGAGCACGAGCCGGTAGCGGTCGCAGGGCGTGGCGATGCTTCGCCGGCCGCTGCCTTCGAGGTGGGGCAGGAGGCGGTTCCACATCGGGCGGTACAGCTTCCGCTCGGTGGCGTTGAGTTCCTCCAGTTCGAGCGTTTCGACGACTTGGACGAGGTAGGCGAGGTTGTTGGCGCGTTCGAGATAACGGCCCATCCAGTAGAAAACCTCCGCCACGCGGCTCGTCACGCGGCGCGGCGGGATGAACATCTCCCTTCCCCGGCGCGAACGCGACTGGAGCGTGATCGGCTCCGCGTCGGCGCTGAGCACCCAGGTGTCCTTGCTGCCGCCCCCGAGACCTGCAGCGGTGTAAAGGCTGCCCTCGGGCGCGACGAGGGTCAACGCGCCGGGGAATACCTCGATGTCGTGGCGCTTGCGCAAGGCGAACACGAGGTGGTCCTGGCGGCGTTCGACGCGGCGGCCTTCCTCGAAACACAGCGTCCGCGCCCCCTGCGCGATGGGTTGCGCGACGAAAAGGTGCGGGGCCTTGCGGATTTCCGCGCGGAGCGTGCTCTCCTCGCTAGCGGTCGGGACGTGCCCGCGCGGGTTTCCGTAAATCCGGTCGCCCACGCGCGGCAGGATGCGGAAATCCGCGAGACTTCCGAGAACGAGGTCGCACTGGTCGCGGTCGCCGCACCAGTACGTCGGCATCGTCGGCAGAATGGGCGCTTCCCCGAGATAAAAACGGATGATCAGTCCGGCGAACGCCAGCAGCGCGCGGTCGTCGGCGAGTTGGCTGCCGAGGGCATTGACGAGCGAGACGGTCTTCTTGCGGATGCAATGCACCAGCCCGGGCACGCCCAGGAGCGAGCCGCGTTCGAGCACGAGGGGATCGAGCCACTGGTCGGCGACTCGGTTGTAGATGACGTGGACGCGCTCCAAGCCGCCGATGGTCTTCAGATAGACGTTGTCGTCGAGCACGAGCAGGTCGCCGCCCTGCACGAGCGGCACGCCCATGCGCCGGGCCAGGAAGCTGTGCTCGGTGTAAAACACGTTGCCCGGGCCCGGCGAGAGCATGACGATCAGCGGCTCGCCGAAGGAAACGTCCGCCGTGTCGCGGAGGGTTTCCAAAAGAGAGGTCGGCGTCTCCGCGATGGAGGCCACCGACAGGTCGGAAAACGTTTCCGGCGCGACCCGCGCGAGCAGTCGGCGGTTTTGCACCATGTAGGAGATGCCGGGCGACTGGCCGAAATGCTGGCTGCTGACCTGAATCTTCCCGTGAGGATCGCGCTTCAGGCAGACCGCGCCGAGGTGCAGATAGCGGCCTTGCAGGGTTTCTAAGTGAACGGCCGGCCGCTGGAACAGCGGGCTTCCCAAGACCGGCGGGATCGGCAGCACGCCGTGCCGCAGGATTTCCTGATGCCCGTAGATGTCGCGCAAAAACGCCTCGAAGGCGCTCATCCGCTGCCGCAGCCCACGGGTGATGTGCGACCATTCCTCGCCGCTGAAAACGTGCGGCAGCACGTCGCATGTCCACGGCTTGCGGCGGGGGGCGCGGTCCTTGGACAGGTCGAAGGTCACGCCGAGCTCGCGCATCGCGGCCTCCATGCGCTGGTCGATCACGCGCAATTCGTTGCGGGGCAACTGGTTGATCCGTTCGAGCAACGGACCGTAGACCGGGCGCGGCTGCCCCTGTTCGTCGATTACCTCCGACCAGGAAGCGGGCGGGGGAGGGG
>CALMVM010000146.1:0-1001 GCA_937873255.1 uncultured Verrucomicrobiota bacterium
GATCTCCACGTCCGAACAACTCACCGCCTTTCTCCCCCATCTCGCCGGGGCCGACCGCGTCGCCCTCGACACCGAGGCCGATTCCCTCCACGTCTACCGCGAGAAACTTTGCCTCGTCCAGGTCAGCCTGCCCCACGACGAACACGCCCTCATCGACCCCCTCGCCGCGTTCTCGTTGGAACCCTTCTACGCCGCGCTCAAGGGCAAGACCATCCTCCTCCACGGCGCGGACTACGACCTGCGCCTGCTGCGGCGCGCGGGCGGGTTCGTCGCCGACGCGATCTTCGACACGATGCTCGCCGCCCGGCTCGTCGGCCGGCGCGAATTTTCCTACGCCGCGCTGGTCAAGGCGGAGTTCGGCGTCGAGCTGACCAAGGGCTCGCAAAAGGCCAACTGGGCCCGCCGCCCGTTGACCGACGCGATGGCCTCCTACGCGCAGAACGACACCCGTTACCTGCTCGCCATCGCCGACAACCTCGCCGCCCGCCTGCGCGAACTCGGCCGCTGGACGTGGTTCGAGCAATCCTGCGCCCGCGCCCTCTCCCAGGCCGCCGTCGAGCGCGAACGCGACATCGAGGACGCCTGGCGCATCAACGGCAGCGGCGTCCTGCGCGGCCAGGCCGCCGCCACCTTGCGCGAACTCTGGCATTGGCGCGAGGGCGAGGCGCGCACCGTGGACCGGCCGACCTTCCACATCCTGCGCAACGAGGACTTGCTTTCCGCCGCCCGGGCGTTCACCGCCGGGGAGACCCCGCATTTCGAGCACCTGCGCGGCAGCCGCCGGGCGCGTTTTTACGAGGCCGCCGACCGCGCCGCTGCCTTGCCCGAAAGCGACTGGCCGGTGTTCGTCAAACGCTTCCAAAACCGTTGGACCGCCGAGGAGGAAAAACGCGCCGACGTTCTCAAGAAGGAACGCGACCGCGTCGCCGCCGACCTCGACCTGGAGTCCTCGATCATCGCCCCGCGCGCCACGCTGGAGGCCATCGCCGCCCGGCCGCAGG
>CALMVM010000146.1:1011-1482 GCA_937873255.1 uncultured Verrucomicrobiota bacterium
TCATGCCGTGGCAGCGCGAATTGCTGGGGCTTCCGGTGGACGCCGACGCGCCGCTGCCGGCTCCGGCGGGTGTTTCGACCTAGGGCCGTTTCTCCGGGGCGATCCGGGATTTCCGGCGAGGCGCTCTCCGCCCGTCGGGTGGGAAATTGACAGATTCGGCGCAACCGGGCCGCGCCACGGGGGTTTGCACTTCCAGAATCCGCATTCCACCCACCCATGAAAAAATCCATCCGTTACACCCTCGTTCTCCTCGCCGTCGGCACGGCCCTGCCCGCCGCCGGGTTGTTCGCGCAAGCGCCGTCCCCGGCCGTCACCCCGTCGGTCTCCGTGCCGGCCGCCGACCCCAACGCGACGGGCACCACCACGACCGCCCCCGGCGACAAGCATGTCGGCGGCGGAAGGATGCGCGAACGCCTCGCCGTCCTGACCCCCGAGGAACGCCAGAAGCTCAAAGCCGCCCACGAAAAGGCC
>CALMVM010000146.1:1492-7227 GCA_937873255.1 uncultured Verrucomicrobiota bacterium
ACGGACAAGAAAGGCCTCCATAAGGCCATGGCGGAAGCGATGTTGCGCGCTGATCCGTCCGTGGGGCCGATCCTCGAAAAGTTGAAGGCGAACCGCCCCGGCAAGAAGAACCTCTGATCGCTCGCGCGGGCGGTTGCGGCGTGGTAAATCCAACGCCCCAGCCAGCGAGCATGAGCGGACGCGCCTGCGAAACAGGCCGTCCGCTTTTTTGTGCCGCAGGCGTTCCAATTCAAGGTAGGGATGGCTCTCCGAGCCGTTCCCTATTTTCTTCCGCTTTGGCGTGACCCGGCGAGACGTCGTCCAGACAAATCTAGGGAGCGGTTCGGAGAGCCATCCCTACCATTTGCCGGAACGACCGGCCGCCGGGGCGGCCTGTATCCAAATTCGCGCGTGTCGCCACCCTGCCGAATCGAGGGTTGCGCAACCCCGGGTCGAACCAAACGCCTACTGCGTCGGCGGCGGCGCGGCGGGCGCTTGTTCGGACGGGTTGGCCGGCGCGGTGGCCGGCGAACTCTCGCCCGGCGTCACGGGAGCCGGGGCTGCCGAAGGACTGACCGTCGTCGTCGTCGTGCTCGACGGTGCGGGCGTGTTCGTCGAGGGCATCGACGTGGGGTCGGACTGGAGCGGACCGCTACGCGGCTGCGGCGTCGGGCGGTTGTTGCCGCGCGGGCCGGCGGGCGCCGTCGTCGTGGTGCTGCTCGCGGACGCGTTGGTGCTGCCCGGCGCCAGGCCGAGTTCCTTCTCCGCGTCGCGGTGGCGCGCGTAGTCGTGCCAGGGTCCGTTCGGCTCCGAGGTGTTGTAGAGTTCGCGGCGGTTGGCGGGGGTTTCGCAGGCGTTGAGGGTCAACGCCGCCGCCACCAGCATCACAGGACGGAGCACGGGGAGAAAGTTCACGCCGTCACCCCAACAGAATCGCCACCCCTTGTCAACCGTCCGCGCGCGGTTGTTGGGGAAAATTTGAGCTTTTGCCGCGCCGCGCCTATCATGCACCGCTTCTTTGCCGTCCCGGGAGCGCGCCGGTCCACCTCTTTCCGATGAAAAGCTTCTTCAAATCCCTGTTCGCCTCGTTCCTTGCCCTCGTGCTGTTTTCGATCCTCGTGACCCTGGTGGGCATCGGGCTTTTCGTGGGCTTTGTCAAACTCGCCTCCAAGCAGGAACCCAAGATCGAGGACGGCTCGTTCCTGGTCGTCGACCTGTCGGCCAACCTCACCGACGCGCCGACCTCCTTCGACAACTCCAAGGCGTTCGCCCGCCTGCTCGGCCGCGAGGAAACCGCCACGATCTCCCTGCGCGCCCTGCTGGAGGCGATCCACGCCGCCGCCGACGATAAGCGCATTGGGGGCATCTTCTTGCACGGCTCGTTCACCCCGGCGGACTACGGCGCGGGGTTCGCCGCGATCAAGGAATTGCGCGAGGCGCTGATCGAGTTCCGCAAATCGAAGAAGCCGGTCATCGCCTATCTCGTCGGCCCGGACACGCGCGACTACTACCTCGCCTCGGTGGCGGAGACGATCTACCTCAATCCCTACGGCGAGGTGGACCTGCCGGGCATGGCCACGACGCCGACGTTCTTCAAGGGCGCGCTGGATAAATACGGCGTCGGGGTCCAGGTCATCCGCCACGGCAAGTACAAGAGCGCCGTCGAGCCGTTCCTGACCGACAAGATGAGCCCCGAGAACCGCGAGCAAACCCAGAAGCTGCTCGACGACGTGTGGGGCCAGTTCGTCGCCGACGTGAGCACGTCGCGCCAGAAGACCCCTACCCAGTTGCAGGAACTCGTCGATAAACAGGGCATCCTCACCGCCGAAGACGCCAAAGCCGCCGGGCTCGTCGATGAACTGGCCTACCTGCCCGACGTGCTCGACAGACTCCGCGCCAAGGCCGGCACCGACGAGAAGACGCACTCCTTCCATCAGGTGGACGTGGGCGCGTACGTCAAGAAACAGTTCGGCAAGGCGGAAAACGCCGACGATTCCCTCGCCGTCGCGGCGGGAACGGTCGACAAGAGCGCCCGGCTGGCCATCGTGTACGCCGAGGGCGAGATCGTCGACGGCGACACCGACAAGCTCGGCACGGTCGGCGGCGACCGTTACGCGCGCGTCCTGCGCAAGCTGCGGCAGGACCCGAACGTCAAGGCGATCCTGTTGCGGGTCAACAGCCCCGGCGGCAGCGGGTTGGCCAGCGAGGTCATCCAGCACGAACTCGCCCTGGCAAAGGCCGCCGGCAAGCCGGTCGTCGTGAGCATGGGCACGGTCGCAGCGTCGGGCGGGTACTGGATCAGCACGGCGGCCGACCGGGTGTTCGCCGAGCCGAACACGATCACGGGAAGCATCGGCGTGTTCGGCATTTTGCCCAATTTCCAGGGGCTGGCGAACAACAACGGGGTGACGTTCGACGAGGTCAAGACGGGCAAGTTTGCCGCGCTGCAAACCGCCTCGCGGCCCAAGAACCCGGAGGAACTGGCGAAGTTGCAGGGCCTCGTCGAGGATTTCTACCGGCGGTTCGTGGACAAGGTGGCCGCCGGGCGCAACCTACCCGCCGCGACCGTGGACGAGATCGGCCAGGGCCGGGTGTGGTCGGGCACGGAGGCGCTCCGGCTCAAGCTGGTGGATCAGATCGGCGGGTTGAACGACGCGATCAATTTCGCGCGGGAAAAGGGCGGGTTGCCCAACGACGCGAAGATCGTGGAATTCCCGGTGCCGCGCGACATCACCGAGCAGTTGGCGGCCATCGTCTCGGGCGAGAGCGCGCCGGAAGCCCGCGCCGACGTGAATCTGTTGCGCGTGCTCGGCATCGGCCCGCGCGCGGGTGCGTTGGGGCGCACGCTCGAAGACGTGCAGGGGGAGCTGCGCACGCTCAACGAAACGAGCAACCGGCCGGTGGGCGGCGCGTACGCGCGGCTGCCGTTCGATCTGCGGCTGCATTGAATTTCTGAGGTGGACGGCGCTCTCCGAGCGGCGTTGGTATAATCACTCCACGCCGCAGGCGTCTAATTTTCCAGGCGGCTTCGCCGCAAACGGAACCAACGCCGCTCGGAGAGCGCCGTCCACCTCTTCTCCGCCTCACTCCCCGATGATCTTGACCAGCACGCGCTTGTCGCGCTTGCCGTCGAGTTCGTAGTAGAAAATCTGCTCCCACGGGCCGAGGTCGAGCTTGCCGGCCGTGATCGCCACGACGACCTCGCGGCCCATGATCGTACGCTTGAGGTGCGCGTCGGCGTTGTCCTCGCTGCCGTTGTGCTCGTATTGGTCGTACGGCTTTTCGGGGGCGAGTTTTTCCAGCCAGCGTTCCCAATCGCGGTGCAGGCCGGACTCGTCGTCGTTGATGAACACGCTCGCCGTGATGTGCATGGCATTGACCAACACCAACCCCTCGCGTACGCCGCTCTCGACGACGGCGCTGGCGACGCGGGGCGTGATGTTGAAAAGCTGGCGGCGCTTGGCGGCGTGGAACCAGAGTTCCTGGCGGTGGGATTTCATTTGGTGTCGTAGGCCCGCCGCACCCACACGTTCCAATCGACGCCGGAGCCGATATGGTGCGTCGCGGCGAAGTTGCCCTGATTCAGCGCGAAGGAGACCTGCATCAGGCTGTTGATGTAAAGCAGCGGCTGCCCCACCGGCACGTCGCCAAAGCTGTTTGCGTACGGCACGGTGCCTTGGAAAACCTGCTGCCCCGCCGGCCCGCTCCACGCCTGTCCCTTGGACGCCATGAACGCCTCGCTGTAATGGGTGACAATTACCTCGAAACGGTCGCCCGGCTTCGGCGTGGGAACGATCTGATCGAAAACCGTCTTGTCGATGTTCGTCCAGACGTTGCCGTATTGCGGATCGAGCACCGGAATCCCGCCGCCGACGCTGATGGGCCGCCGGTCGGTCTCCGAGTCCACATAAGAATACACCTGCCCGTGGTCGTACTCGATGGACACGACTTTCGCCGGGTCCAGCGCGGGGCCGACCTCCTCGAATTTGATCACCCCCGCCGCCAGCCGCGCGCCGGTGTACGCGTACACGTCGCGGCCGTGGAAGGTGTAGCTTCCCTCCGAACCGGCGCGGCGGTTTTTGGTTTCGTCGATCTCGCGCACGGCGTCGAGGCCGAGCTTTTCGGCGATGAGGGTCAGCGTGCCGTTGTCGGGCGTGACGAAATATTGCCCGTTCTTCGCGCGGGCGACGACCGATTTGCGCGTCGTACCCACGCCGGGGTCCACCACCGAGACGAACACCGTCCCCGCCGGCCAGTACGGCGCGGTCTGCCAGAGCCGGTACGCGCCTTCCCAGACGTTGAACGCCGGAATCTCGTGCGTGAGGTCGTAGATTTTCAGTTCGGGATCGACGCCGACGGCCACGCCCTTCATCGCGGCGACCGCGCCGTCCTTCACGCCGAAATCGCTCTGGAGCACGAGCGGGGCGGAAAGGATGAAGGATGAAGGATGAAGGATGAAAAGCAGAAGCAGCCAGAAGCAATTGCCGATCTTCCGGCGATGAGTGCTCCGGCGTCGCGTCCTGATTCCATATTTTCCAAAATTGGTGGTCGGTTTCATTTTTTCTCCTTCATCCTTCATCCTTCATCCCTCATCCTTTCCCCTTTATGCGTCTCAGCGAAAAAATCGGCAAGGCTTTCACGCCCGCAGGCATTCTCAGCGTCCGCCGGGGCATCGGGCGTTTGCTCCATCCGCAGCCTGTGTCGAAGTTCTTGCGCCACATCCCCCCCGCCGCCATGGACGCGCACCTCGCCAAATACGGCCACCTCATGCAGCCGGGCGAGAACTGGGCCAAATACCTCGACGCCGCCCGCTGGCTCAAGCTCAACATCCGCCGCGCGCAGGACCTCCGACTCGACCGCGAAAAGCGCGCGTTGCGCATCCTCGACCTGGGCAGCGGCGCGGGGTATTTCCTGTTCGTCGCCAAGCAGCTCGGCCACGGCGGCATGGGCATCGACGTGCCGCATCCCGAGCTTTACGGCTCGATGTTCGACACGCTCGGGCTGCAACGCGTCGTCGCGCCCGTCGAGGCGCAAAAGCCATTGCCTGACGCGCTGTTGGCCGATGGGAAGTTCGATCTGGTGACGGCGTTTTCCATCGAGTTCAACAAGCACGCGCCCTGGGGCATGTGGAAGGCGGCGGACTGGGATTATCTGCTGACTGATTTGCGCGACCGTTTCCTCAATCCGGGCGGGAAGATTTACTTCGACCTGAATCCGAACTACGACGGCCAGTTCATGACGCCGGACATGGCGGAAGTGTTCCAAAAGCGCGGCGCGAGTGTGGACCGGCGCAGCAAGCTGACGTTCGACCCGGTGAAGTGAGACGTTGGGGAACGGGTCTTCAGCCCCGGCAGGGGCGGAAGAATTTAGCCCACGGCGCGAGCCGTGGGAAAGAAAGCGTCCATCGGCACAGCCCCGGCAGGGGCGGAAGAAAAACGCTGGCCTTACACGGATTGCCACGCGACATTTCTTACGCACCTGCCGGGGCTGTCAATTTCTGGGGCGGCCTACCCACTGCGCACCCCGAGGGCCAAAATCTTACGCCCCTGCCGGGGCTAAAACGTGCGTGGACGAATGATCTCGCTTTATTGCGCCAGATCGTCCGCCACGCGGTTCACATCGAAGCCCACCGGCAGCGACACCTTCGGCACGCCCTTGAGCGTGAAATTGAGCAAAAACCCGTAGTCGTTCACCCCGTTGTTGTCGCGCACCGTCAGGCCCAGCGACGCCACGAAACTCGTCAGGTCGCGGTACAC
>CALMVM010000147.1:0-3978 GCA_937873255.1 uncultured Verrucomicrobiota bacterium
TCAACGCGCCTGCCGGGGCGTTTCGCCTGCAACCGATCCCGCCGTCGGCCGACTGGCAATTCCACCTCGCCGAGGGCTGCCCCGCGCATTGCCAATACTGTTACCTCGCCGGCAGCCTGAGCGGGCCGCCGGTCGTGCGGGTGTTCGCCAACCTGCCTGCCATCCTCGACAACCTCGCCGCCTACGTGAGCGCGGACCGGCCCGAGACGAGTTTCGAGGTGTCGTGTTATACCGATCCCCTGGGCATCGAGCACCTCACGGGCAGCCTCGCGGCGTGCGTGCGGTGGTTCGGCCAACAGCCGGAGGGCAGCTCCGCGCGGTTGCGCTGGGTAAGTAAATTCGACGCGGTGGACCCACTCCTGGGTCTGGCGCACAACGGACGGACCCGCTGCCGGGCCAGTGTCAACGCCGCGCCGGTCTCGCGCAAATTGGAAGGCGGCACGTCGCCCGTGGCGTCGCGGCTGGCGGGGTTGCGGCGGCTGGCGACGGAGGCCGGATACCCGGTCGGGTTGGTGATCGCGCCGATCATGCCGATGGAGGATTGGGAAACGCACTACGGCGCGCTGCTCGATGAGGCCGCCCGCGCGCTCGACGGCGCGCGAGACGTGACGGTGGAACTCATCACGCATCGTTTCACGCCCGGCAGCAAACAGGTGTTGCAAGGCTGGTATCCGAAGACCACGCTCGACCTCGACGAGGAAAAACGCGCGCGCAAGTTCAACAAGTTCGGCGGCGTGAAGTACGTCTACCCGCGCGACATGATGGGAACGCTGCGGACGTTCTTCGAGCGCGAACTGGCCGCCAAGCTGCCGCAGGCGCGGATTCTTTATTGGACGTGAGCGGTTGGATTTTGATGATTGCTTGTGTTTGCGGCGTTCGGCGGTACGATCATTTTCATGTCCATGACCATCGAAGAGCTTGCCACCGAGGCGTTGTCTCTGCCGAGTGAAGCGCGCGCGCTTTTGGCCGAACGACTCGTCGTGAGCCTGGATGTTGCAGCCCCCGCCAGTCGTCTGGATGAACTCTGGGCCGCCGAGGCGCAACGCCGGTTGGCGGAGGTGCGTTCGGGACGTGCCCAAACGGTTTCCGGCGACGAGGCTGCCGTGCGCGTGCGACGCGCCGTGGGCCGGTGAGTCGTCTTCCGCACAGATTCGATCTGGAAGCGTTGGCCGAGTACGAAGAAGCTGCCCGTTACTACGCCTCGCAACAATCCGGGCTCGAATTGCGCTTCATCACCTGCGTTGAAGACGCGATTGCCCGGATCTGCGACGATCCCGAACGCTGGCGTATTTTCGACGGCCGCGAGGTGCGGCGTGTTCTGACGCAGGTGTTTCCCTACGGCGTTCTTTATACCATTGAGGCAGACCATGTGCTCATCGTCGCGATTGCCCATTACAGCCGCGAGCCGGGCTACTGGCGTCACCGTCTACGATAGAACCTCCGCCAAAAAAGGCGCGGTGCGGCTGCCCTTGGCTCGTGCCACTTCCGCCGGCGTGCCGGCGGCGGCGATCCTCCCGCCCTCGTCGCCCGCGCCGGGGCCGATGTCGATCACCCAGTCGCCGTGCGCGGCGACGTGCATGTCGTGTTCGACGGCGACGACCGTGTTGCCGCCGTCCACGAGGCCGTCGAGTTGGACGAGGAGTTTTTCCACGTCGGCGGGGTGCAACCCGGTGGTGGGTTCGTCAAGAACGTAGAGCGTCTGGCCGCGGCCGGTGCGCTGGAGTTCGGTCGCCAGCTTGATGCGTTGTGCCTCGCCGCCGGAGAGTTCGGTCGCGGGCTGACCCAATCTCAGGTAACCCAGGCCGACTTGCCGCAGGACATCCAGCGAACGGCGCAGCGTCGGCTGGTCGGCGAAGAATTCCCACGCGTCGTCCACCGTCAGGCCGAGGACCTCGGCGATGTTCTTTTCGTGGTAGCGGACTTCGAGCGTCTTGGCGTTGTAACGCGCCCCGTGGCACGTCGGGCACGGCGTGTAGACGCTCGCCAGGAATAATAGTTCCACCATCACGAAACCCTCCCCCTGGCAATGTTCGCAGCGACCCTTGGCGACGTTGAACGAAAACCGGCCGGCGTCGTAGCGGCGGGCGCGCGCCGTCTTGGTCTCGGCGAAAATCTTGCGCACGCCATCGAAAAGCCCCGTGTACGTGGCGAGGTTCGAGCGCGGGGTGCGGCCGATGGCTTTCTGGTCCACGACGACCAGCCGCCGCACGCCTTCCAGGCCGGACGCGATTTGCCCGCCGGTCGGTTGGCGTGGGGCGCGTTCGAGCGGCGCGGCTTCGTCCTCCTCGGCGTCGGCGGCGACCGGTTCCTGGCCGAGCGCGGTGGACACGAGTTCGACCAACGCCTGGCTGACGAGGCTCGACTTGCCCGAACCCGACACGCCCGTGACCGTCGTGAAAACGCCCAGTGGAAACTCGGCCGAGAGGTTTTCCAGATTGTTGCGCGTCACGCCCGCGAGCTTGAGCCAACCCTGCGGTGGGCGGAGTGCTCGGCGAGGGGGAGAATCACCACCGAAAAGATAGGGCCGCGTGCGCGACGGTTCCACGTTCCGTAGTCCTTCGAGCGGGCCGCTGTAGAGGATTTCCCCGCCGTGCTGACCGGCGGCGGGTCCCACGTCCACGATCCAGTCGGCGTGGCGGATCACGTCGAGTTCGTGCTCGACGACGAACAAGGAATTACCCGACGCCTTCAGACGGTCGAGCGCGCGCAGTAACGCCTCGGTGTCGGCGGGGTGCAACCCGGCGGAGGGTTCATCGAGCACGTAGACGACGCCGAAGAGATTCGAGCGCACCTGCGTCGCCAGCCGCAGGCGTTGCAACTCGCCCGGCGAGAGGGTGGGGGTGCTACGTTCGAGGGTCAGGTAGCCGAGGCCCAGGTCGAGCAGAACGGCGTTGCGAGCCATCAAATCCTCCGCGATGCGCCGGGTGACAACGGCCTTTTGCGGGGCGGTGCGCGTCAGCGTTTTGAACGAAGGCGCGCTGCCGTCCGCGTACGGCCGCAGGATCGCGGCGAGTCCCTTGAGCGGCACGCGCGAGATATCGGCGATGTCGAGCCCGGCGAACTTCACCGCTAGCGATTCCCGCCGCAACCGCTTGCCGCCGCACAGCGGGCAATCCTGGCCGATCATGAATTGCGCGACGCGCTTTTTCATCAGCGCGCTTTGCGTGTGCGCGAAGGTATGGAAAACATGCCGCCGCGCGCTCGTGAACGTCCCCATGTAGCTCGGCTCCATCTTCGATTTGAGCGCGCGGCGCATCTCCGCCGCCGTGAACCCCGAGTACACCGGCACCTCCGGCTGTTCGTCGGTGAACAGAATCCAGTTGCGGTCCTTCTGCGGCAGTTCGCGCCAGGGTTTGTCCACATCGTAGCCGAGCGTCATGAGGATCTCGCGCTGGTTTTGCCCGCCCCAGGCGGTCGGCCACGCGGCGATGGCGCGTTCGCGGATGGTCAACGATGGGTCGGGGACCATCGAGTCTTCCGTCACCTCGTAGACCCGGCCCAGGCCGGAGCATTGCGGACACGCGCCCTCGGGGGTGTTGGGCGAAAAAGCTTCCGCGTGGATGATGTCCTGCCCGGACGGATAATCGCCCGCGCGCGAATACAGCATCCGCAACAGATTCGAGAGCGTCGTGACACTGCCCACGCTGGAACGCGTTGTCGGCGAGCCGCGCTGTTGTTGCAACGCCACGGCCGGCGGCAGGCCATCGATCTCGTCCACGTCGGGGACTTCGAGCTGGTGAAAAAGCCGTCGCGCGTACGGTGAAACCGATTCCAGGTAACGCCGCTGTGCCTCCGCGTAGAGCGTGCCGAAAGCGAGGGACGATTTTCCCGAACCCGACACGCCCGTGAACACCACCAGCCGCTCGCGCGGGATGGCCAGATCGACGTTCTTGAGGTTGTGCTCGCGTGCGCCGCGCACCCGGACGAATCCGTCGGAGGATTGGCGGGCGTCGGCGGGGGCGGCGGGCGCTGTTCTGG
>CALMVM010000147.1:3988-10170 GCA_937873255.1 uncultured Verrucomicrobiota bacterium
CCACGCGTCCCGACAGGGCGGGTGGATTCAGAGATTGCTTCGGCGACCGTTGGAAATTTCTCTGGCCCACGAGGCACGGCGGAAGGGATGCTGCGGTAATTTTCATCGCGCTGGCCTGCCGTGTAAACCGATGCGCGAGTCTGTATTATATGATGAGCTTGTGATCCGCGTCACGCCATCGACGCACCTATTTTGAGAGAATTCTCGGATTACTGCTGGCAGGTTGGTGTTTGTTGGCGCTGGTGCCGAACGCGCGCGCAGACCGCTGGGCAGGTGGACCCAACTTTCGGGGCCAGCTTGGGGTTGGCGGGCAAAGTCAGCAAAATTCTCTTGCAACCGGACGGGAAGGTCCTCGTCGCTGGCGTGTTTCCAAGAAAACTTCTTCGGCTCAACGCGGACGGGAGCCTGGATGCGAGCTTTGACGCCGGCACCGGCCCCAATAACAACGGGGTCAGTTCAATGGCCGTCCAGCCGGACGGCAAAATCATCGTCGGCGGCTTTTTCACGACTTTCGATGGCGTGGCGCGTGACAGCATCGCCCGTCTCAACGCCGACGGCAGCGTGGACACGGCCTTCGACCCCTCCGGCGGACCCGACGCCATCGTGCGCACCCTCGCCCTCCAGCCCGACGGCCGGACGCTGCTCGGCGGCGATTTCACCAACGTGAACAACACCCAGCGCAACGCCGCCGCGCGGCTCCTGGGCGACTACAACCTGAACGATTACCCGCCTTTGGGCCAGTGGCGCATCGTCAACTTCGGCTCGCCCAACGCCGCCGATCTGGCCGCGCCCTTCGGCGACGGGGTGACGAACCTCATGAAATACGCCCTCAACCTCAACGCCCGGGGACCCGATGCCACGCCGATGACCGCCACCGGCACCAAGGGCCTGCCGCTGGCGGGACGCGACGGCACCAGCCAGTACCTGACCCTGACCTTCATACGGCGGCAGGCGGCGACCTCGCCCGGGATCACCTACCTCGTGGAATTCGCCAACGGGCTGATGCGCGGGCGGATTTGTGGTGAACCCGGCGGCGGCGAGTACGGCCACCGCCCTCGACTCCACCTGGGAGCGCGTGACGGTGACCGACAGCGCGCCGCGCAGCCAGCAGCCCGCGCGCTTTGTGCGCCTGCGGGTTATAGACCCTTGACCGGGTCGGTCGGCGTCTTCCGATCCTTGCCGCGCCAATACCGCACGAAGGACCACAGGCCCGAAAATTTGTATCCGGGGTCCACATAATTCTCAATGACGTAAAAGGCGAAATAATACGCCCGGCAAAAACTCCACACGCAGATCAGCAGCAGCGCGGCGTCGAGCAGCGTCGGGTGTTGGGCCAGCAACAGGCCGGCCGACAGCACGCCGGCCACCACGAACAGGACGCCTTTCGCCTTGATCCAACGCGGGTCGGTGAGGTCTTTCATCCGATATTAATGCGCATCCGCCAAACGCGCCGGCAGGACCTCGCCGCTGACCTCGCCGAAGCCGATCCGGTAGCCGTCGCCTTCCGCCCAGCCGGTGAGGATCAGGCGGTCGCCGTCCTGGAGGCTGGCACGGGTTTCGCCACCGGGCAGGGTGAGTGGTTGCGCGCCGCGCCAGGTGAGTTCCAGCATGCAGCCGCGCGACTCGGGCGTGGGGCCGGACACGGTGCCGGAAGCCAGCAGATCGCCGGGCCGCAACGGACAGCCGTTGACCGTGTGGTGGGCGAGTTGTTGGGCGAGGGTCCAGTACAGGTGATGGAAGTTCGTCGCGGTGATGCGCGAGGGCATCGCGGAACCGGGCGTTTGCAGGTGCGCTTCCAGGGTGATGTCGAGCGTCCAATCCTCCGCGCCGCGCAGATACGGCAAAGGCACGGGGTCTTGTGGGGGCGCGGGCCGGCGGAAGGGTTCCAATGCCTCCAGCGTGACTACCCACGGCGACAGGCTGGTGCAAAAGTTCTTCGCCAGGAAGGGGCCGAGCGGCTGGTATTCCCACGCCTGGATGTCGCGCGCGCTCCAGTCGTTGACCAGCACGAGGCCGAAGAGATGACCGGCCGCACGGTCCACCGGCACGGGTTCGCCCATGGCGTTGCCAGGACCGACGAGCACGCCGACTTCCAACTCGAAGTCGAACGATTTCGACGGGCCGAACACCGGCGCGTCGGCGTTGGGCGGTTTCGTTTGTCCGCAAGGCCGGCGCACGGGCGTGCCGCTGACGACCAATGAGGACGCGCGACCATGGTAGGCGACGGGCAGGTGCAGCCAGTTGGGCATGAGCGCGTTGTCCGCGCCGCGCAGCATCGTGCCGACGTTGGTGGCGTGGTCGCGCGACGAATAAAAATCCGTGTAGTCGCCGACCTGCGACGGCAGATACATCCGTGTATCAGCCTGCGGAACCAACGCCGCCGCACGCAGGGACGCGTCGTCGCGCAGCGTGGGCGTTTCGGCGTTCAACAGGTGGCTGATGATCCCGCGCACGCGCATCCAGGCCGACGGACCGAGCGCCAGGAAATCGTTGAGGGCAGGCTGATTGAAAACGGGCGCGTTGCCGGTCGCTTCGTGGAAGAATCCGCGTTCTTCGATGACCGCGAGGTCCAGCACCTGATCACCGATGGCGACGCCGATCCGGGCCGGTTCGCGCCCGGCGGACGAGAAGACGCCAAACGGCAGGTTCTGGATCGGAAAATGCGAATCCGGTGGCACGGCGACAAAGGACCGCCGGCGCGGATCGTGGGTAGCGTTCATAAAAATCAGGCCAGCATTCCGAGTCGGCGCAGGTCGCCGCGCGGTTCGTTGAAGGAGCAGGAGCCGAAGCTGGTAACAAATAGACGGTGCGCCGCGAGCGCATCGGTTGGCACGCGTCGGTCGCACCAGGTGAAGCCTTCGGCGTCGAAGCGGAAATTTTCCGGCCGCTCGTCCTCCAAAATCGCGCGAGTTTCCTCCGAGTGGAGGCGGTGTTCGTTGGCGAGCGCCCCGGCAGCGAAGGCATTCAGGAAACCGTGCGTGTGGGTGCCGAGGTGCGCGCCGAAGCGTCGTATCGGATGGTGCAGGCCGGCGGTGAACTTCAGCGCGGCGCCGGCGGCGCCCGCGGCCAGCGGGGCGTCAGCGAGTTGCCCGGGTGTGGGGAAGGCGGCGGCTTCGAGGCCGCCGGTGCGGAGCTTGATCCCGAAAAACAAGCCGCCGCGGGCGCGAACAACTTCCGCGATGTGCCCGTCAAAGCCGCGCAGGGTCGCCGGCAAACCTTCGCCGAACGGCACCTCCCAGAACGTTTGCAGCGGCCAGGGGATGGTTCTGTCGATCAATTCTTTCGCCTGCCGCAACAGAGACGGCACGCCGTCCGCGTCGACCGGCGGCAGCGGAGCCTCGAACTGGTTGACGACTACCGCTTCGCCATGTTCTTGCGCGAAGCGCGTCAGTTCACTCAGGCTCGCACGCAGGTTGTCCAGGAATCCGGCAACGGAGGATGGCTTCGATCCCAACGCGGAAACGCGCAGGGGGTGAGCTGAGTCGAAGCGCCCGGCCAATAGCGGCGAAGCCTCGCCCATCTTTCCCGTCGGCAGCACGAAGCGGCCGAGCATCCACGCATCTTCCCCGCGCATATAAGCCGCGTGGTTCTCCAAAGCCTGTTCCAACGCCAACCCTGCCGGCGGGAATAAACCGGCATAATCCACGATGCCTTCCAGCAAGGCACGCAGAGAAGGCGAGACGGAGGATTTCATTCAACGAACATCCCGCCCTGCCAGACTCACACCTTCACGCCTTCCAACCAGGAATTCTGATACTCGGGCTTCTCCAATGCCAGCGCCTCTTCCGTCAACTCCAACGGATGGAAGGTGTCCACCATCACGGCCAGTTCCTGCGTTTCCTTCGCGCCGATGCTTGCCTCGGTCGCGCCGGGCTGCGGGCCGTGCGGCAGACCGGAAGGATGCAGCGTGAGATCATATTTTTTGATCCCCTTGCGCGACATGAAATTCCCATCGCAATAATAGATCACCTCGTCCGAATTCACGTTCGAGTGATTGTACGGAGCGGGGATGCCCTGCGGATGGTAGTCGAACAAACGCGGCACGAACGAACACACCACGAACCCATCCGCCTGGAATGTCTGATGCACCGGCGGCGGCTGATGCACGCGGCCCGTGATCGGCTCGAAATCGTGGATGCTCAACGCCCACGGATACAGATAACCGTCCCAGCCGACCACGTCGAGCGGATGGTGGTCGAGGACGTGGCGCGTCATGGAGTTGCGCGCCTTCACGCGCACCTCGAATTCACCCTCTTCCGTGTGCGGTTCCAACTCGACCGGCGGGCGGATGTCGCGTTCGCAATATGGTGCGTGTTCTAGCAATTGGCCGAACTCGTTGCGATACCGTTTCGGCGGGGCGATCTGGCCGCGCGATTCGATGACGAAGAACCGCGCCTCGGGCGTACCGAGTTGCATCTGCCACGTCACGCCGAAGGGGATGACCAGATAGTCTCCCGGCACGAACGGCAGTCGGCCGAATTGCGTGTGCAAATCGCCCTCGCCCTCGTGGACGAACCACGTCTCGTACGCCTGGGCGTTGCGATAAAAATAATCCATCCCCTGCGTGGCGCGCGCGACGCCGAGGGTCACGTCGGCGTTGCCCATCAGCGTACGGCGGGCGGATACGGCGTCGCCCCCCGGTTGGATATCGCCCGTGGCCACCGCGCGGTGACGCAGCGCGCCGAAGTCCGCGAACTCCACCACCGCCGTGCCGAGCGGTTCGGCCGCGATCACCTTCGGCGGCAGGAAATGATGATAGAGAATGCTCTCGACGCCGTGGAAACCTTCCAGACCCATGACTTCCTCGCGGTAGAGCGAACCATCGGGCTTGCGGAATTGCGTGTGCCGCTTGTGCGGGATGTGACCTAGCTTGTGGTAGAAGGACATTTTGGGGGAATGTTAGACCGACGTTAGAAAACTCAGAGGTTGCCCCGCAACGCCTGTTCTCGCTCGATGGCCTCGAACAACGCCTTGAAATTTCCCACGCCGAATCCCTTGCAGCCGTGGCGGCGGATGACCTCGAAGAACAGCGTCGGGCGATCCTGCATCGGCTGGGAGAAGATTTGCAACAGATAGCCCTCGTCGTCGCGGTCCACGAGGATGCCGCGCTTGGCGAGTTCCTCGACGTTCTCGTCAATCGGACCGACACGCGCGGGCAGTTCTGTGTAATACGCCTCCGGCACGCGCAGGAAATCGATGCCGGCCGTCTTCAGCGCGTCCACGGTGGCAACGATATCCTTCGTCGCCAGCGCGATGTGCTGCACGCCGGGGCCGCCGTAGAAGGAAAGGTATTCGTCGATCTGCGACTTGCGCTTGCCCTCGGCCGGTTCGTTGATGGGGAACTTGATGCGGCCGGAGCCGTTTTGCATCACCTTGGACATGAGCGCCGTGTAGTCCGTGGAGATTGCCTGGTCGGTGAAATGCGTGAGCTGCGAGAAGCCCATCACATCGCGGTAAAAGCCGACCCATTCGTCCATGTGGCCGAGTTCGACGTTGCCGACGATATGGTCGATGGCGGCGATGCCCGTGTCGGGCGCGGACGGCGGGTTTTCGATGTTGCGGAAGCCGGGCAGCGTGCCCTTGTAGCCCTCGCGTTCGATGAAGGAGTGGATCGTGTCGCCGTAGGTGGCGATGCTCGCGCGCACGAACCGCCCGTGGCCGTCCTCGAATTCGGTCGGTTCCTGCACGGACTTCGCACCCCGCCGGACGGCTTCCTCATAGGCGGCCTGGGCGTTGGACACGCGCAGGGCGATGTCCTTGACGCCGTCGCCGTGGCGTTCGATGTGCCTGGAGATTTCCGGCGCGGAATCCGGCGTGAGCGGCGAGGTCAACAGGAAGCGCACGTGCCCACGTCCGAGCAGCCACGAGGCACGGTCGCGCACCCCCGTTTCGAGGCCGGCGTAAGCCAGTGGGACCAGCCCGAGCGTGCTGCGGTAGAAGTGGGCCGCCTGACGGGCGTTGGACACGTAGAACTCGACGTGGTCGATGGAATGAAAGGCGAGAGGATCGGTGTTCATGGAGAGGAGAGGAAAAACCTCGGAAAACCGGACGCCGCCGGCCGGAAGACGGGCGAAACGTTCGGGGACGAGCGGGGGGGGCTACGCCCAGCGTAAACAAAGCCAGCCTGGGCCCGAACGCAAGTCCAAACGGCCGGGTGGTTTCGGCCGTGGACGGCGTCCTCC
>CALMVM010000148.1 GCA_937873255.1 uncultured Verrucomicrobiota bacterium
CGCTGATCCGCGAGCATCCCAACACCGTCGTAGCTCGATGCGGCCGTGCGGATGTGCTGCTCGACCTCAACCGTTTTGATGAGGCCCTGGCTGCCTACGAGGCGGTGATCCTCAAGTTTCCGCGTGGCAGAGTGGCTAAATGCGGCCGTGCGGAGGTGCTGCGTGACCTCAACCGCCTTGATGAAGCCCTGGCAGCTTACGAGGCGGTGATTTTTGAGTTTCCGCGTGACGTTGTGGCTAAGAACGGTCGGGCGGAAGTGCTGCGCGACCTCAACCGTTTTGATGAGGCCCTGGCGGCCTACGAGGCGGTGATCCGCGAGCATCCCAACGACTACTACTCAAAGAACGGCTACGCTGGTCTGCTAGCCTGCACAGGACGATTCAATGAGGCATTACATACCTTGTCCCCGCAACAGCCAGATTCTGCGTATGGATGGATTATTTATCATGCGCGGGGCATGGTGCTGTTGCGACAGGGAGAAATAGACAAAGCGCGTGAGATTTTTGAATTGGGGGTATCCCAAAAACTGGGTCGGAAAAGTCAGGCTTATTTCCAAACTTCATACGCTCTATGCTGTCTGTTAGGCAACCGTCCTGGTGATGTGCTCAAAACATCGACTCGAGCCTCTAGTAAGCGACTTCGTGATGTTCAACTAGTCGTCCGCTCACACGCTTTTGGGATGCTTGGAGAAACGGACGAATGTAAAGAAACTCTCAACCCGTTGAAATTACAGCCCTCGCCAAGAATCCGTGCATTGGCAATGGAGATCGACGCTCGCTATTTGCTAAAGATGCCGAGCTTTACGGAGCAATGGTTGTTTGAAGGTGAAAAAGAACTACTCTTCGCAGTGTAAACAAAGCCTAGCGCGGGCCAAGTCCTACCGCGTACGCGGAGTACATATACTGGGTGAGCTATGCGGCCGATTTCAGGCCATACATTTTTAGCCACCAGGACGAGTCGCTGCCGGAATGTGGGCGAACTCGGCGTCCACGCACATGTACCGTCGGGAATTTTTCGCCTTTGGCTTGAACCATCTGAAATGCCTTGGCTTGCAAACAACCGCCGCTCGCGTAATCGGAGCAGCGCCAACTGTCTGTCGCTGGCCGCACTTGCGTAGGCCGCCCGCCGATGCAAGTCGATCCCGGTCGCAGGCCCGAAGAACACCGTCCCGACATTTTACGGCGTTCAAGGGTGACAGTTTGAAATTTGGCTGGTTGTGAAACCTGCAACCGTTGACGCGCAAATCTGAACCTGCTCGAGTCGAAATTTAGCGTGCTACGTGCCGTGCTACATACGTGAGCTTGATGCTAGTCCTGATTTCTCAAGAAGTAACGATTGTAAATATATTATCCTTAGGCAGAAGCGCCATATAGGTGAATGGAAAGCAACGCGAAGCAATCGGTCAGGACACAATCCTAAGTCTGGCGCGTCTACCAATTTCGCCACCTTGGCATGACTTGCTTTGTGTCTATTGAAGCATAACTTGGCCAGCCTGGCCAGCTTATGCCTCCAACTCATCGCGGACATTTTATGTTTCCTCATTTCGAGGGATGCGAGTTTTCAAACCCGGTCGGTTTTCCAAGGTCAGTTGACCTGACCTCGCTGATTGGACGCTTCTAAACTGGAGTCCTGCGGTTAGTTTTGGGGTTGGCGGCTTCTTTGGTGTCCGCTGCGGCTGCTGATTGCCGTGCATATTCGGTTGGCGTTTGGTAGCGCAACGAGCTATGCGGTCGCTCATCATTGTATTCGGTGCGCCATTGCTCAAGGATGATCTGCGCTTCGAGCAGGCTGCCGAAGAGTTCGCGGTTGAGGCACTCGCCGCGCAACTTGTCATGGAAGCTCTCGATGTGGCCGTTCTCCCAGGGGCTGCCTGGTTTGATGGAGAGCGTCTTGATCTGCGCTGCCGCCAACCAGTCCTGGATGGCATAGGCGATGAATTCTGGTCCGTTGTCGCTCCGCAGATGTTTGGGTTTGCCGTAGCGGGTAAACGCCGCTTCTACGACCGTGATCACGTCTTCGGCTCTGATCGACCAACCCGCATGAGTAGCAAGACACATGCAGCTGCGCTCGTCGATGAGGGTCAGGATACGAAAGTGGCTGCCGTTCTCGGTCTGGTCGTGCACAAAGTCCCAGCTCCACACGCCGTCGACGTGGGTGGCGCGTTGCCGCTCGGCGGTGGAGAGGCCCACGCGCTTGCAACGACGCTGTCGGCGGCTGACTTGGAAGCCTTCCCGACAACGGAGACGCTGCACGCGTTTAGCGTTGACCTGCTGGCCCGCACGCCGTAAAAGGGCGGTGATGCGCCGGTAGCCATAGCGGGGATGCTTCTGGCTCAAGGCGATGACCTGCCGCCGTAGTTGCTGGCTCCTGCGGGTTGGTTTGGAGGCGTGGTAGAACGTGCTGCGTGCCAGGCCCAACGCCCGGCAGGCCTGGGCGGGGTTACCCAGACCTGTCTCCACCACGACTTTGACGGCCCGACGCCTGCTCGCCGGGCCGACCATTTTTTTGCGTTCACCTCCTTGAGGATCTGCACTTGGACGGCCAGATCGGCCATCAGGTTTTTGAGCCGCCGGTTCTCCTGTTCGAGTGCGCGGAGTCTACGCGGATCAGAGCAGCAGCGTGCCAGAAATTTGCGATACGCTGGGAATCTCAAAAGCGACGTTCTACCGGCACATCAAAAACCAGAAGGCTCTACCTGCCGCAGCCTGACAAAAACACCCGACATGGTGCACCTAACAAAGTTCGCCAAAAGCGATGGTGCGGGCACCCCTCCGAATTGCACTCTCGACCGCTACATCCTGTGGTTTCGTCGTGCAAAGCAGATTCCCTGCCAGAAAACAGCCATAAAAATCTGGCTTGAATGATGCTTCATTCGCGTGGAGTGCAACACAGGCTACACGTGCATCGTACCGAATCTTACCGAGTAAGAATTTTTCATACTCTGTGCGCAGATCGTGGTCGGCTCACAATATCCTAGCTACAAGATATTTGCGGAGTTCAAAGACTGCTGCGAGTGTAATAAGTGTTATTAATTTCCCTTTGGATTCATGTGCACCAATGGTACACAGCGTAGTCGTTTGTATACGTCCACTGTGCGTACGCCATGCGCACGTATATGGGTACAAGCGTGCGGAAAACCGAACAGAAAACTTTTTTGGCGGTCTAAAAATAAAGCTATGAGCCAGAAGCACGAACCAAAAACCAAAGGCACCGTGATGGCCGAGAAGATTCGTGAGAAAACGAATCGACTTGGCGACGAGGCGCGACAACAGTTGTTGGAACGTGCGCGTGAACTTATCCAAGGCGGACAAAGCAAGGCGTGTGCTCATCGCCGTTGATACAAACGTACTTCTAGATCGAGCGGCGAAGGAGGAAGATGTTCTGGATGCATTGCGCATTATCCAGCACCGTATTCCAACGGCAGAGTTCATTGTCACATCGACCGTTTTGGAAGAACCGGCTTGGGCAGTCGATAACGACGATGATCCCGAAGTTCGCCATTGTGCCCTGATCGCCATTACGAGCCTAGGAGATTGGGGATACGACGCTCAGGATGTTGTCCCCGTAGGGAAAGGAGTTACTGAGCAAATTGCGCGGAAACTCCGCGCAAAAAGCATCGTTCCTGACGAGGAAGAGAATGATGCAACAATCATCGCGGAATCGGCACTGCTTGGGTGTGCAATGCTTTTGTCTAGCGATAGTCACATGCTAGATGCGCAGGGTCATCCCTTGTTTCGGGCAGTGCTGGAAGACTCGGACGTGGAAGGGGACGAAATGGTTATCGCCAAGCCACGGACGATTGCCGCCAAGTTCGACAAAAGGTAGCTCCGGTTCTTGCTGAATCCAGTTTATCCAACGGCAGCAGGCAGAAGGTTAGACTTTTCGCTTCTTTCCCTTCGGCATGCTTGATCGGCACCGGCGATGATCTTGCCTTCCTCCGACAGGTGCGTTCAATGAGCCGAATTATTAAGACCCCGGATGAGCAGCATTTCCAACAGAACTGCTGAGTCAAGAACTTTGGGATTACGCCTAGATTGAGACACATACTCGTGCCTCGATCCATCTGTAAGTCTCTGATTTGTAGACACAATTACTCAGACTTAGGATCTGGTCCCGCGAGGGGTAAGGGTTCGAGTCCCTTCCTTGGCAAAAACCTCTTATAATGAGCAATTTGCATCAGAATAATTCAGCGGGTGCGCTCGAATTGTATTGATGCGAGACACGGTTTGAGACACTCTTTGAGTGTGCAGGTCAAAACAGAAGCTACGATCCACAAGAAGCGAAACAAAAGCGGCACGGTAAGCTACCGGGTTGACCTTGGAATGGTTCGAGGCAAACGGAAGCAACCCACTTTCTCGATACACGAACAGGCACTCGCGTTCAAGCGCAAGGCTGATGATGAAATCAGGGCCAAGAATCCGCTCGCACTTGCCGACATTGCTCTGGCGACTCGATACTCAGTCCTGAATGCGTTGGAAAAACTGAAGCCCTACAGTGCAACGCTGGACGAGGCGGTGGACTTTTTCATCAAGCACGCCAAGCCCCCCAAAGCCTGCCGTGACGTTCCAGGAGGCCATTGACGAGTTTATGACCATTAAGGCGAAGGCTGGACTCTCTCAAAGGTATCTTGACGC
>CALMVM010000149.1 GCA_937873255.1 uncultured Verrucomicrobiota bacterium
GTCCAAGCCCCGGCAGGACCTGCGCTTCGATGTGCCGGTGATCGGTCCGCGCACGCTCGAAACGGCGGGAGAGGCGGGGCTGTCGGTCATCGCCGTGGAGGCGGGCAGGACGCTGCTGCTCGAACGCGAGACGGTTGCCGCGCTGGCCGACCGGCACCGCGTGAGCATCGTGGGCGTGGAGACGGCGGCGGATGCCTAGGCGTCGGCGGAAAGTCCGGGCAGGCGGCCCTCGCGCCGGTCAATCGTGTCGAAGGCTGTCACGATCCCGGAGTCGTCAAGCATCCCGTCTTCCCGCCGGACTTTGGCGATGAAATCGGTGGCGCGGTCGTTCCAGCCCAGCTTGCGGGCAAACTCGTTCCACACGCGCCGCTGCACCTTGTTGGTCCGCAGCCCGCGCGCGAAACACCATCCGGCGATCTCTTCGTCGGCACCGCCCTGCCGGACCCGTTCGCAAAGCTCGTCGAACCCGACGCCCAGAAACCCGCAAAGGTGACCGTCGAGGCCGACGCTCAGGCCGAAGTTCGGGTGGTATTCCTCGGGAAGCTGCCCGAGATGGTGCAGACGGATTTTGTCGAGCAGGCGGGCGAGGTGGCAGAGTCCGGCCACGCGCTCGCGCGGACCGCGGAAGGGAGGGTTGAGCATGGTTGGTGGGCGGGGATTCTTGCCAGCGAACCTAGCATCCGTTACCCTCCTTGCCATGAGCACGCTCGCAGAAATCGAAGTTGCCGTCACCCAACTGACGCCCGCAGAGCAGGAGCAGCTTCATGCCTTTCTCGGCGAAAGGCTGGCGGCACGTCCGAAGAAAACCGGCCTCTCGCCAGAGGAAATCGAGGCTTGGCTCCAAGCCTCTCGCGGTGTGGGAATTCCTGGCATGACCACTGAGAAAATTCTGGACATGACACGGGGTGAGGAATGAGTGGGTTTCTCTTTGATAGCAGTGTCTTGCTCGACATCATCAATCCCGATTCTATCTGGCGAACTTGGTCGCAAACACGGGTCGTCCACGCAATCAGCCAGCGCACGCGTACATCAATCCGATTATCTATGCCGAAATCTCTCCTGCTTTTGCCTCACAGGAGGTGCTCGATCATTGGATCGAGCAAGCAAGGTTCGGGCGTCTTGATTTGCCCTACAAAGCCGGTTGGCGCGCGAGCCGGGCATTTTTGCAATACCGCCGCGCCGGCGGCACGCGCCTGACGCCGCTGCCCGATTTTTACATCGGCGCGCATGCAGAGGTAGACAATCTGACGTTGGTCACGCGGGATGCTGCCCGTGTTGCGACGTACTTCCCGCAAGTGACGCTGATCGCGCCGTGAACCGGCGCGCACCGTTCCCCGCCGACTGAAACTGTCGCTTCCATCCTTCCGTCCTCCGGGGTCCTGGCCCTTCATTGTCGCGGCGGCGGCGTTGCTGGCGCACGGCGGCTGCCTGCGGTCGGTCTTTTACCTCGACGACTGGAGTCAGATCGTCGAGTGCGACTTTGTGGATCAGGGTACCTGGTACGCCATCCATCAGCGTGCGTTAACGTACCTGACTTACTTCCTGACCTACCGGGGCTTCGGAATGTCGCCGGTGGCGTTCCACGCGGGCAACCTGCTGCTGCACACGGTCGTCTCGCTCGCGCTGCTGGGCTTCGCGCGGGATTTCCTGACCACCGCAGCCCGATTACCGCCCGAACGCGCGCAACGCATCGCCGGCTGGAGCGCGCTCCTCTTCGCCGTGCATCCGCTTTGCAGCGAAATGACCAACTACGCCCGCGCCCGCGACATCGGCTTGGTGAGCCTGTTCGCGCTGCTGGCGGCGTGGGCGGCGTTGCGCTGGCGGCGCGAGAAGATTTGGCTTTGGCTGGGCGCGGCGGTCGCGGCGACTGTGGCGGCGACCTTTTGCAAGGAGGTCGGCCTGCCCGTGGCGGCCGGCACGGCGGTGCTGACGGCGCTCGGCGTCCGGGGTCGCGCCCTCGGCCAAAACGTCGTCTCCGGCGCGACCGGGACGGATGAACGGCGGCTGCGAACGGTCCTCATTGCCGGCCTCGCGCTGGCCGTCCCGCTGGCCATCGGGTACGGCGGCAGTTTGGTGCCGATGCTGGGGCGCGTCGCGTACCATTCCCTGGGCGCTCCGACGTGGCGCTGGCACGCCATGACCGAGGCTCGCGTGTTCTGGATGTACCTTGCGCACGTGGTCTGGCCGGCGCGGCTTTGCAGCGACCACCAGATCGCTTGGACGATCTCGGCGGACGACTCCGTGGCCTGGACCGCCGTCGGCGGCGAGATCTTCGTGGTTTTGCTGAGCGTGGCCGCCATCTGTCAAAGGCGGCGTCCGGCCGTGTGCGCGGCGGGCATCCTGGCGGCGGTGGCGCTGTTGGACATCGTCCATCGACTGGCCAACGTCAGCGCCGAACTGATGGTCGAATACCGCATGTATCCGGCCATGCTGCCGATCTGCATGCTGCTGGCCTGGGGGGTGGACGGCCTGCGCGGGTTCGTCTCGACCCGCTGGAACCTGCCGCCGGCCGCCGGCCGGATCGTGCTCGGCGGGATCGTGGCGGCCTGTCTCCTCGCCTCCGCCCGCCGCACGCTCGACTGGCACAGTCTCGATGCGCTCGTGGCCAACGTCGTCGCGCAATACCCCACCAACGCCCGCGCCTTCCACGAACTCCAGGAAGCCGACCTGCGCGCGGGGCGTTGGGAGGCGGTCGTCGCGCGGCAGCCCGCCATCCGTCAGGCGTTCGATGCTGCCACCGCCTACAACGCGGCTCACTCCTCGCGCAAATACGATTCCGATCATCTGACGATGACGCGCATCATCACCGAGGGCAACGTCGCCATCGGGCTCGCGCGGCAGGGCAGGCGGGCGGCGGCGTTCGGCCACCTGACCTGGATTCATCAAACGATGGACGGCAACGGCATCAAGTTCCCGCTTTTTTGGGGGGCGTATTACTACGCCAGCGCGCTGGTGCACGACGCCATCGGCCAGCGCCAGGATGCGCTGGACGATTTGCGGCTCAGCGTGGAACTCTCC
>CALMVM010000150.1 GCA_937873255.1 uncultured Verrucomicrobiota bacterium
GTGTTGCAGGAAATCCTCCTCGGCCTGTTGGATGGCGGCGTCGTGCCGTCTCCGTCGGTGGGCGGCCCCACCCTGCCGTCGCCCTCCCAAGGCGGACCGACCTTTTCTGCGGCGAACTTCGCGGGTACGGGCGCGGCCGGCGGCACGCTCGCCATCGAGATCGCGGCGGCCGATGGCACGCCCCTGACGCGCGATCCGCTCACCGTCACACCCAAGCAACTGGCCGTGACCGTCTTCCGTTTCACCGACGCGGGCGACTGGGCTCCGGCCGCCGCCTTCACGACCGTCTACGAGGCGGGTCCGCCGTCACGGCTCAAACTGACCTGGGCTTCCGGCCTGGTCGCCGGCGGGCGCTACCGGCTGAACATCGAGAGCAACCACCGCAAGCCCCCCGTGGACGCCCGAATGCGCGCGCTCCATCCGCTTTCCTGGTCGCTCCACTTCCGGCTCGCGGCCGACGCGGCCGGCTCCCTGTCGCTCGCCGACTCGCTGTATCCCTAAGCCCGAACCGCACGTCCATGCCACTCATCGACCTCACCCGTTACGTCGTCGCTTCCTCCGGCACCTGGACCGATCCGGGCCAGGAGCAAAGCCTGTTCAATCTCACCCGCGCGGACACCTATTCGCGGGATCGCCTGGTCCTGCGCTGGGCGGGCGATTTCGTCGCGCTCACCGGCCCGCTCACGGTGCGCGTGACCGTGCAAGCCGAAAACATGACGGTGCCGCTGGCGTACGTCGGCAGCCTCGTGCCCGATGCCGCCGCGACGATGCGCTCCGCCTCGGAGGCGGACCTGACGCCGGGCACCGCCGCCACCCGGCTGCAAAGCCTCGTGATGGGCAGGATCACCGCGCCGCGCGCCCTCGGGCTCCAGGCCAGCACGATCTACAGCTACACGCTCGACATCGCCGCCGGGCAGGCGTGGCCCTTCAACCTGTCCGAGCAGCTCTCGGTCATGCGCTACCTGGACGCGCGTGCGTCGCACTTCGAGCAACTGGGCAACAACCTCGGCTTCCGCGTCGTCATCGAGCCGGCGTTCGCCGCGCCCGAATGCGTGCCCGCCGCTGTTTCCTCGTCCGAGCTGCCCTGCGATTTCGCCGTGGCCAACCAGCCGAATTCCGCGAAGTTCTTCCCCTCCGCCTGCGAGCCGTGCACGGGCAGCGTGATCGGGCTGCCCCCCTCGGACGCCGTCACGCTCGTCACCCCGCCGGCCGAGGGGGGATGCGTGCGCACGCGGTTTTTCAACGGGATGTTCATCACCCGCGAGGACCTGGAAACCGAGCAGCGCTACCACCGGGTCAAGTCCCGGCTGCACAACCGCGCCGCCGGCGCGGGCGTCGTGTGGGGCCTGGGGATCGGCAAGCGCGGCAGCCGCGTCTGCGTGCTGCCCGGCTACGGGGTCGATTGCTGCGGCAACGACCTGGCGCTGACCTCCAACTACGAGGTCGAGATCGCCGCGCTGCTGGCCGACCCCGCCGCCGCGCCGCTGGCGCGCCAGGCCGGCGGGCACCGCATGCACCTCCTGCTCGAATACGTCGAGTGCCCCTCGGACCCGAGGCCGGTCCACGGCGACCCCTGCGCGGCGGAGGCGAGCCGCTGCGAGATGTCGCGGGTCCGCGAGTCCGTCCGCCTGCGCCTGGTCCCGCCGCGCGACTATCCCGTCAAGCCTGACGTCAGGCCGATGGCCCGGTTCCTGGAGGAAGTACGCGCCCTGCGCGAACGCTACCCGATCAAGACCAGCGGCGCGCCGGAGCAAGCCGGGACGGACGCCTATCCGTTCGACCTGCGCCTAGGCGGGGATTTCGGCGGGATGACGGCGACCAGAAATCTCCGACCTTCCTCGGACCTGAGCATCAAGGACCTCGCCGGGTTCGCTGACGGCCGTCCCCAGCGATTGACGGTCGAGTTGGTGGCCAACCCGCTCTGGACATGGGTCGGCGGTACGCAGCAAGGCGAGTTGCTCGACGCCAAGGGCAAGGCCGTCGACGGCGTGGCGACGCCCGATGTCAGCACGCTGAGCGGCGGTTTCCCGTTGAGATCGGTGCCGGTCAGCTTCGACCTGACGGGCAAACGGTCGTCCGGCACGATCCGTTTCAAGGTCATGGGGTGGCGCGCGCAGCAGTTGTTCGCCGGCTCCGACGAACCGGCGCTGGGCGGCGATTTCTCACTGACCCTGCGCATCATGGACGGCAAAATCCGCGAGTTTCAGGCGAACGCCGGGAGCCTGGAGCGATTCCCCATCGAGCGCGAACCGGCACCGTGCGCGGGCGAACCCTGCACGCCGCGCCAGGGCAGGGACTGGGAGGCCCGAGACACGGCTTGCGGTGCGCCGGGGGCCAATTTCTTCCAACTGAAAACGGACCTCACCGAGCACCTCGCGCGGTCGTCCGGCGGCGGCGGCATGAAGACGCTCGCGCTGGCCGCGTTGGGTGCCTGGCTCGCGCAGGCGTTCGTCCGGGAACGCGTGGGCGGCCCCGACGAGGTGTCGAGCGCGCGGCGCGAGTTGGCGCAGGGGGTCTATCACCTCGCCTGGAAGCTGCTTTTCGGTGTGTCGAGCCGCGCCGACGCGTTGGAACTCGGCGGAGCCATCCAACGCCTGCTGCAAAGGCTGTGCAACGACGTGTTCTGGAAGGGGCCGCAGTGTTGCGGGGACCCGCACGGCGTGGTCGTCGGCTGCGCGGTGGTCGAGGGCGGGACGATCCAGTCGGTCGATCCCTTCGGCGGACGGCGCTACGTCATGCACTACCCGCTGATCGAGCACTGGCTCGGACAGTTCGACGTTCCCCCGCCGGACCTGCTCATCGGCCGCCTTTTCTCGAAGCTCTGCTGCGTGGCGGGGCTGCCCGCGCTCGGGGGAGAACAGCACGGCAAGTCCTACCTCATCCCGTTCCGCCGGGGCTACGCCGTGCTGGGTGACTGGGAAGGCATCGACGAGGAGACGCGTGCGAGGGTCCGGGTGGTTTCGCAACGTCGGGTGGGTATCCCGGAGATGATCGTCGCGGCGTTGGACCTGCTCGGTTCCCACGAGGTCGCCCCCATCGAAAGGAAAAAATCGGACGAGTCCGAACGGTCCGTCTACACGGCCCTGGTGCTGGACGAGATCGTCGCGGAGGGAACGGTCACGCTGCTCACCCCCGTCCGCGAATGATCGACGGGCGCATCGGCCGGGTCCGGGTGCGTGTGAGGACGGACTCGCCGGACGCCGCCGGGATCCGTTCGGCGGCAGAACGGATCGTGCGCGCCGTCCTGGAACGCTGCGCGGCTTTGCTGGAACAGCGCCACCCGGGCCGGATCGTGCTGATCCGCCGCCTGCCGTTGCGCTGGCAAATCAACGAAGAGGCGGCGGACGACGCGCAGGTCGAGGCGCTGGCGGCGGGGGCGGCGGACCTCATCGAAGGCATGACGGCAAGGAGTTCGGACCCATCGCCCGCGAGCCGGGACCATGTGGTGGTTTTCGACGACGAGGCGCATCTGCGGACCTCGCACCTGCTCGCCCTCGCGCACGGGCACGCCGATTGGTGGCACGCGGTTCTGGAAGAGGAGGAGCGGGTCGGCGGCGACCCTCTGGAAACACTGGCCGCGCCGGAGCGCCTCCCGACGGGCCGGGCCGTGCTGCTCCGGCTGGCCCGGGAAGGCGGGTTGGCGGAAGTGCTCGCCGCCCACCCGGCCGGCGCGGCGGACCTCGCTTCCACACTCGATTGTTTACGACCTGTGGCCCCGGAAGCCCCGGCGGGGGCGGAGAACCACCGCGCCGAACTCGCCGCCATGGCTTCCCGGTGGCCGCTGCTTCCCCCCGGCGCGCTGATGCTGGCGTTGCAGACGCAGGCCGCCGTGTTGCTCGGTTCGTCGCCCGACGCCCCCGCCGCCGTCGCGCTCGCGGCGCGCGTGTGGGATGACGGGAGGCGGCCGGACGGCGCGGGCGGTGCCCTTGCGGAACGCGCCGCCATCGTTTCCGACGGACGGACCCCGCCGCAGACAGCCGCCCGAACTCCTGGAAAATCGTCGGCGGTCACGGTGGCACGGGGAAAGCGGCCGGTGTCGCGGCGCACCCGGTTCGGAGGACTGTTTTACCTCCTCGGCCTCGCGGATGAACTCGATCTTGCGGAGTCGCTCTGGAAAGCCTGCCTGCCCGAGGGAGCGATTCTCGCGGCGGCGGCGGCGGCGCTGCTCGACCGGGCAGGGGCCGGCGACCCGGCCCCGGCGCTTTTCGGCGGGGTGAAGGCCGCGCGTGCCTGTCCGGCGGTCTCCCCGGAGCAGTTGGCGGAAGTTGCCGGAGCGGTCTGCGCCGGCCTGGCGAGCGCGCTGCTGCGCCGGGGTCTCGCGTCGATTCCACCGCTCCGGGTGGCGCTCGCCGAGCACGCGTCGGGCCGGCTGCTGGCCGCCGCCCCGGAGAGCTCGCCGTTCGCATTTTTCGTCTGGCCGGCTGCCACGCCCGACGTGCTGGCCGCCGGGATGACGGCGCTGCTCGACGCGTGGCCCCGGCGGGGAACGATCACGGCGACACCCGCGCTGGCCGCTCTCGACGCCACCGGGCGTCTGCGCGCAGGGAGGGACCCTGCGCCCGCGCCGCTCTTTCTTCCCACTGCCGGGACGGCCCCGGCGGCGGCGCTGCTCGCGCTCATTGCCGGTGCGCTGTGCGGACTGTTCGCTGCCCGGGCACAACCTGATCCTCACGCGGACAC
>CALMVM010000151.1:0-6712 GCA_937873255.1 uncultured Verrucomicrobiota bacterium
CTGCCAGCCGCACCAGCCCGGGGTGGTCCCGGAAGCCGGCCACCGGCGTGGAAACGATCGGTTTGCCGGCGGCGAGGTATTCCCAGAGTTTGATGGGGTTGAGGCTCTCGGTGAACGGGGTCACGCGGTGCGGCACGATGCACGCGTCGAAGGCGCGCATCCAGCCGGGGATGTCGGTGTAGGGGACCGGCCCGGTCAGGCGCAGGTTGCCGCAGGCGGTGAGTTGGGCCCGTTCGGCCGGCGTCAGGTAATCGGGTCCGATGAGGGCGACCGTTCCTTGCGGGAATGCCCGCGCCAGCGCGACGACCAGACCCACGTCGATGCGGTCCCCGTGGAGCGTGCCCGTGTAGCCGAGCACCGGCTTCGGCCATGTCCGCGCGGGCTCCGGCAGCGGTCCGGCGTCGTCCAGCACGCCGCGGTAGTGAGCGGCGTCCACACCGTTGGGGATCAGGTGCACGGGGCGGCCGAACTTTTTTTCCTTGTCGCGCCGCAATTGCTCCGAGCAGACGATCACCGCGCCGGCCAGCCGTCCCAGCGCCGCGTCCTGCGCGCGCACGCGCTCGCGCTCGGCGTCGGACTGGGTCATCAGCTCCCAGTCGTCCGTGATGTCGTAGACCACCGCTACTTCCCCGAGCTGGCCGGCCAGATGCACCGCGTAGTGCGGATTCAGCCAGAGGATCGGCTGCCGAATGCCCAGGCCCCGCATGACGCGGCGCAGGTGGCGAACCTGGAGCCATGCGTTGAACCGGACGCCCCACCCGAAGCGTTCGGGCAACACGCGCCACGCCGAGGTCAGGGTGATGTTCGGGCACCCCTCGGGCGAGCGGGCCGGCGCGCCACCCCGCCGCCAGGGCCGACGTGAAATTCCCACGAAGACAATAGGCGTTTGCGGATGGCGGCGGGCGAGTTCGGCGCAGACGAACTGGTTGCGCCGCCAGAGTTCATCCCAATCCTCCAGGGAAACGAAGACGAGCGGTTTCATCCCGGTCCGATGGCGCGCAGCACCCGCGCGGGCACGCCGGCGGCGAGGCAGTTCGCGGGGAGGTCGCGCGTGACGACGGCATTCGCGCCGACCACGGAGTTATCGCCGATAGTGATGCCCTTGAGCACGGTCACCTTAGCACCCAGCCAGACGTTGCGGCCGATGCGCACCGGCGCGCAGACGACGCCCTGTTCGCGGTAGGGCCGCGTGGGATCGTCGAACGCGTGGTCATGGTCGCGGATCGACACCATTTCCGCGAGCATGCTGTCGTCGCCGATCAGGATGCTCTCGCGCGCTGCCAGCGTGCAGTGGTGGCCGAAGATCACCCGGTCGCCGACCCGCAGCCGGCCCCAGCATTCAATCGTCAGGTCGTTGTCCAGCACGCAGCGTTCGCCGAAGGCCACCTGGCCGCCGGGATATTGGCGCAACGTCAACCGGCGGCGCACGTCGCAGGCGCGGCCGAAGCGCGCCTTGGCGAACCGCGCCCGCGCGAAAGCGAGCGACCACCGCCGCCCTGCTGCCGCCGCCGCTCTGGAGAGGAGGTTCATCAGGATCGACTGGCCTGCGGGTCAGGTTCCCCGGTCCGGAGAATCACCTCGCGGGTGCGCTTGCCGCTCAGGAATGGACGCTCGCAGAACTGGAAGAAGACGCGCGCGAAGCCGACCGGGACCAGGACCGCGAGCGCGAGGTAGACCGGCAGCAGGCGTGGCAGCAAGCCGCCCATCTGGCAAGCCTTGTACACATAGCCGATGAGCGTCATGTGCGTCAGATAGAGGCTGTACGAGAACATCCCGACCCACGCGAGGGCTCGCACCGGCCGGGACGCCGACAGCGCGCGGTCGAAACGGTGCAGCGTCCACAGTGCGGCGGCACTGAGGACGGCCGTCAGCAGCGCGATGCCCCCGCCCTGGTCCAGGTAGGTGTCGCGGTGGGCGTGTTGCACGATGAACACCCCGCACGCCGGCAGCGTGAGCGCGGCCCAGGCGGTCGTGGACCGGCCCCAGCCGTGGCACAGCACATCGTAGAGCAGCACGCCCAACCCGAAGTGGGGCCACAGGTCGAACGGGTACACCGCCCGCTGCGGCGCGGCGATCAGCACGGCCAGCGAGAGCACGGTGACGCCGTGCAGGCAATCGAGCAGCAGGCGCGGGTTGCCCCGCAGAGCCCGGTTCAGGAAAAGGACGACGCCGACGACCGCGTAAAATCCCAGTTCGTAGCACAGCGTCCAATAAACCCCCGCGAGATACCCGGTGTGGAACAAGCGTTGGGTGAGGGAAAAATTGGCGAGGAAAAAGCCCACTCCCTGGCCGAGCACGTCGAAGTCGGCGAGATGGCTGGACTTCAGGGTGCCGCGATGCACGAGCCACCCGGCGAACAGCGTGCTGGCGATGCAGAGCAGCGAGGCGAACCAGCACGGCGGATAGATGCGGCGCACCCGCGCCAGCGCCCAGCCGGAGCGCCCGGTGGCCAGCGTGGCGGCGGCGGTGTTGGCGATGCAATAGCCGCTGACGACGAAGAAAATCCAGACCCCCAGCGCGCCGTTGAGTCCCACGGCGTAAACCGGGTTGCCCGCCATCGCCGGATCGCCTTCGACCAGGAACCCGAGCGCATGGTGGCAGACGACCCACAGGCAGGCCGCGCCCCGCGCGGCGTCCAGCAGACCGTACGCCCCCGGGCGTGCCCGCGTGGTGGGCGTCGGCTGCGCGGGCACGGAGGGATGACCCTGCACTGGCGGCGCGGTCGTCATGTTCCTTGCTCCACCAAAGCCGGCCGCGCGGCTCCCCGTCCGGTGTTCACGGCCGCCGCGTACACCTGGAGGTATTGCGATGCGATGGCGTCCCAGGTGAACTCCCGCGCCCGGGCCCGTCCGCCTGCCCCCAGCTCGGCGCATAACTCCTTTTGCCCGAGCAACCTGGAAATCGCCCCGGCCATTTCCTCCGGATTCTCCGGGGCGACCAGCAACCCGTTGACCCCCTGCGTGACGATCTCCGGCACGCCGCCCACCCGTGTTGCCACCACCGGCTTGCCCGCCGCCATGGCTTCCAGATTGACGATGCCCAGAGGCTCGTGCCGGCTGGGCAGCACGAAGAGTGCGCAACCGGCGAAAAGCGACGGCACGTCCGCCCGTCCCACCTTGCCGGGGAACACCACGCGGCCGGCGATACCCAATTCGGCGGCCAGCGTCCGGAGTCGGGCGTGCTCGGGGCCGTCGCCCGCCAGTACGAGATCGCCCGGCCACGCGGTGTCCTGGAACACCCGGGCCATCGCGCGCAGCAGGATGTCGAAGCCCTTTTGCACGACGTGGCGGCCGATGCCGAGCACGTACGGGCGGGAGGAAACGAAGGGCGTGACCGACCCGAAATCCGCCGCGTTGATGCCGTTGTAGATCACCCGTCCCCGCGCGCCGAACGGCGCGCCGAGAAACGCCTCGGCCTCGGCCAGGGTCTGGCCCGAACACGCCGTGACCGCCGCCGCCTGGGAAGCGGCGCGCCGCAGGGTCTCGCGCGCGAAGGCGGAACGTTCAAAGAGCCCGGTGGCGTCCATGCTCAGCTCGCCTTGCAGCGTCACGACGAGCGGAAGCTCCAGCGCGGCGGCGGCCCGGGCGGCGTAAAAGGCATTGCATCCGACGCACTGGACGTGCACGAGGTCGATCCGGTTTTGCCGCAGGATCGCGCTCGTTTGCCGCTGCACCGCGCGCGAGGTGAGAAAATAGGTGACCCTCGATTTCCAACCGCCGTCGGGCGTGCGCATTGCCGGCCGGAAGACGGGGATGTCCTCGAAAAGCTCGGACGCCGGCAGATCGCGCGGCCAGCGGTTGGTCAGCACGATGATGCCCAGCCCGCGCGCCTGGTACTCGTGCGCGAGTTGGCGGCAGAGTTCCTCCACCCCGCCCATGTGCGGATGGAAGGCGCTGGCGAAAAGGGCGACGTTCATGCGGCGGCCCGGTCGGGCTGAGCATCGGGGACGCGGCAGCCCAGTTCCCGGTAGAGGGCCAGATATTGCGCGGTGACGCTGGGCCACCGGTAGTCCTGCGCCCGGGCCAGCCCGGCCCGGGCCAGCCGGTCCCGCGCGTCGTCGTCGCGCAGCAGTTCCAGCAGGGCCGGGCCGAGTTGCGCGGGTTCGACGATCCGGCCGTAGCGGCCGTCCTCCAACACCTCGCGGGCCCCGGGGTTCGGGGTGGCCACCACGGGCGTCCCGCTGGCCAGCGCCTCAATGTAAGGCACGCCGAAGCCCTCGTAGCTGCTCGGCAGCGTGAACACCCACGCCTGCCGGTAAAGCTCGGCCAGCTTCTCGTCTGACACCCGGCCAAACACCGTCACCCCCGGGGCCGGCGGCGCGTCGTCGCAGACCATCCACAGTTCGGCCTCCGGCAGCGCCGGGCGCACGCACCGCGCGAACTCCTGCATCACCAGGGCGCCGCGCTTGCGGTTGTGGTAGGTGCCGACGAAGAGCACGGTGGGCCGCGCGGCCTTGACTCCTCCGGGCGTGAAATTGCCGGTGTCGAAGCCGTTGGGGATCACCTGCTTGATCCAGGGATAGCAACGTCGCGTGTTCTTGGAGACGGCCACGGTACGGTGGGCTGCGGCGGTGGCGACGATCTCCGAGATGCCCAGCAGCCCCATGCGCAGCTTGCCCCAAAAAGAGGGGATGTGCCAGGCCTCCGCCAGACACGAACCGTGCATCGTGCGGATGTGCACGGGCCGGCGGAACCACAGCCAATTGTCGTCGCCGTGAGCGTGGACCAGATCGAATTTCGACCAGTCGTAGCGCCGCAGGTTCCACGCGAAGCGGAACGTCCGCAGGAAGTCGCCCACGGGCACGATCACCTGCCGGTAGAGCGCGCCTTCCACCTCGGGGCACGGGCTGTACATGGTCACGTTCCAACCCCACTGCGACACCAGGGCGTTGGCCATCCCATGCGCCTGGTAGCCCACTCCGATCTTGCTGCCGGAGGGCAGGTAGAGGCTGGTCATTGCAACGTTCATGTGGGAGCGGCGGTCCTCGACGGGGCGGGGAGCGAACGGATGGTCATGCCAGCACTTTTTTGACCGTGCTCGGCTTCACGTTCAGGAACGGACGCTCCACCACGTGGAAGATCAGCCAGCACAGCCCGATCACCGGCGCGCCGCACGCCAGCAGCGTGAAAAACAGCCCCAGCCCGCTCAGGCCGAAGTGTTTCAACAGGGCGGTCAGTCCGATGACCACGGGAAGGTGAAACAGGTAGAGCGTGTAGGAAAAAAGCCCGATCCAACAGAGCCAGCGCGCGGAAAACACTTGGCGCACCACGTTGTCCGTGGAGCAGGTCGCGGCCCAGAGCAGCAACGCGGAGGCCGTTCCGTACAGCATATCGCGCACCGGCAGAAACGTCGGCACGGGAGTCGCTCCGTGCGCCACGGCCAGAAGCAGGATCACCAACGCGGGAATCCATCGCAGCAAAAGGGGCGGCACTGTCGTGTTGCGAACCTGCCACGCGACCCACATCCCTGCCCCGAACTCAAACACCCTGCCGAGGACGAAGTTCCGCCACGCGTCGTTCTGCGGCGTGCTCAACGGGTCGGGATAGAAGTGGACGTAGACCGCTGTCCGGTAGACCACCGTGATTGCCGCCAGACAGAGAAATCCTACGTTGGCACCCACCCTCCGGTACAGTAACAGCGCGAACGGGAACGCCATGTACCATGTCCATTCCAGGCCCAAGCTCCAGGTCACCTCGTTCCAGGAGCGGATGGTCTCGGGCGTGAGCGAATGCAGCAAAAACAGGTGCAGCGTGGCGTCGAGCGCGCCTTTGGGGAACGCGGAATTGGTGCCCTCGTGCAGCCCGGGCCACACGAGAGCGAGTAACCCGATAAATGCCAGTGAGCAATAGTAGGTCGGCAGGATGCGCCAGCTCCGACGCACCGCGTACGCGCGGACCTGCAAGCGGCGATCAGGCTTCGTGACAAAGGGCCAATACAAACAAAACCCGGAGAGGACCAGGAAGAGATTGACCCCCGCCCAGCCGTCGTGCAACGGGCGCAGTAGATTCACCCCGTGCCAGATCCGCAAATCCGGCGCGCGGGAGTTCCCGTAAATATGGAAGACCAGCACGATCAGCGCGGCGAAACCCCGCAGGCCATCCACGGCCTCGATGCGCGGCGCCGGGTCCGGCACCGTGGCTGGTTTTTCGTGCGGTGCCAGCACCGCTTCAAGGGTGTTTTCCATGGTCAGTCTTCGTCGAGAACGTTCCGGTACACCGCCATCAATTCCTCGGCGTTTTTCGTCCAGTCGAAGCTCCGGGCCCGTTCGATGGCCGGGAGCCGGAACCTGGCGCTGGCCGCCAGAGGATCGACGACCAGCTCGCGCATGGCGGCGGCCAGGGCTTCGGGGGAGCCATTTTCCGCCAGGATCGCCTGGTGGGCCGTGACTTCGGCCACCGCGCTGCTGTTCACGCCGATCACCGGGATGCCCAGTGCCATCCCCTCCAGGGGTGGCAGGCCGAACCCTTCGTAGATGGATGGGCACACCAGACCCACCGACGCCTTGAGGACGGAAGGCATCTCTTCGTGGGTCATGTAGCCGGCCACGACGACGCGCGGGGCGCCGGCCTCGCGCGCGAAGCGGCCCAACGGCTGCGTCGGTCCGATCAGCGCCAGGCTCATCTCGGGAACGTCGCGCGCGATCTCTTTCCAGGCCGACAGCAAATTGGCCACATTCTTGCGCCGGGTATACCCACCCACGTACGCCAGGAAA
>CALMVM010000151.1:6722-7009 GCA_937873255.1 uncultured Verrucomicrobiota bacterium
CGTCGGCGGGCGGCACGCCAGGATGGAAGCGACGGTCGTCGCAGCCGCTCGAAACCACGCGGACTTTCTCCGCCGGCAGATCGAGCAGTTCGATCAGTTCCCCCTTGGCCCAATGCGAGGTGGTGACGATGGCACGGGCGGTTTTCAGGGCGTTGCGCGACCACGCCGGGAGGGTGCCCTCGTCGTCGAAACGGATGGGAGGCAGATCGTGGATGGTGTAGAGCGCGGGCGCGTTGGCGGGCGCGGGACCGCGCAGCGCCAGCCAATGGGAAAGAGCGGGCCGAGGT
>CALMVM010000152.1 GCA_937873255.1 uncultured Verrucomicrobiota bacterium
GGCGGGGGAGTACGGCACGTCGGCGAGGCGCTGTACGAGCGCGTCGGAGTCACCCCGGAACGGGTCGCCCGGCTGTTTGTAGACGAGCAGGGCGGCGCGTTCGCCCGCGTGGCCGATGATCGTGGCGGCGCGGAACCCGGCCGGGTAGAGCGGCGCGGGAGGCACGACGGCCTCGCCGACCGGCTGGCCGGAGGCGGCGGCGAAGGTTTGCGTGGGCTCGCTGGCGAGCGGGATGTAGAAGACGGTTTGGCCGAGAGTGGGAATCATAAGAAGTTGTGGGTTGTGGGTTGTGAGAAGCGAGTGGTGAATGGCGCGAATTCTTTCTATGAAAGCCGGCTCGAATCGGCCTTTGCATCCGACTCACAACTCACAACCCACAACCCGTTTCCGCTCAGTTGATGTTCAACGCGCGCAGCCCGAGCGTGCTGGTGACGATGATGTTCGAGTAATGCTCGACGGTGACATCCCACAGCTTTGCGCCGTAGGGCTGGATGTAGACCGCGAAGGACTGACCCGCGTCGGTATTGCTCACGAAACGCTTGATGTGGCTCGGGTCGTCCTGCGTGAGCCCGTCCTCGGCGTAGAACTCGACGACCTGGCTGCCGACGATCTGGTTTTTGACGTTGGCCGTCGCCTGGTAGCGCGCGCGGTCCACGCGGACCTGATCGACGCCGAGTGCGGCGGCAACCTGCTGCGGGTTCATCGTGGCGAGCGCCAGCGTGCCGTAGCGGCCGGTCTGCAAACGGTAGCTCTGGCTGCGCTTGTTCCAGCTCGTGTCGGAATACAGCACGCGGTTGGCGCGCACGCCGGAGCTGTCGGCCCCGGTGATGAGGTCGCTGATCACGTCCTGGTCCGGATCCTCGCCGGCCGCGCCGGACCACGTCTTGTTGGTGGTGGCGACGGCGGCGGCGAGGATCGTGATGGCGCGGCGGTATTCGTTGCGCAGGAGCCGGCGCATGAGGCGGCTGACAGCCTGTTGCTGCCACTGCGGGTTGTTGAGCGTCTGGTCGCGGTCCACGCGCAGGGTAAGGCCCTTGTTGAGCGTGATGCCGAGAGCCTTGCTGCTCGTGTAATCCACGCGCTTGAAGTCCGCGCCCATCGCTCGCACGTCGTCCACCTCGGAGTAAAACTCCTCCGCGTTGGCCGCTTGCGCGAACTCGAAGCGCCGGCTCACCTGCACGGCGGGCGCGACGAAGTCCAGCGCGCCCTGGAGGTCGCTCGGATCGCGCCAGCCGGTGGCGTAGGCGGTCAGGCCCTCGGAGAAGTTGGCTTCCACGAGCAGGTCGTCGTTGGCGGCGACGATGGTGCCGACGGGGTGTTGCGCGATGTCGCGGTAGAGCGGCTCGCGTTCGTTGGACGCGAAGACGTTGATGAGGCCGGCGGCGGGTCGGCTGCGGCGCGCGGCAGGGAGGGGCATGGTTTTCATGATGTTAGGAGCGGTCGGGATGGCGATGTTAGTTTTGAGGTTAGGAAACGACGATTTTGTACGGCAGGCAGCCGATGAACTCGACAACTCCACCGGTGACGGATTGATCGGCGCTGCCGATCACCCAATAGGTGCCGGCGGCGGTGGGCAGAGTCTGCGCATAGCCGTTGGCGGCGGGCACGAGGAGATCGTCCTGGGCGACGCTGCCGGCGACGGCGACCTTCTTGCTGCGCGTGGAAATACCGAGCCGGCTCACGCGCAACGGCAGCGAGGGCGTTGGCATGCCGGCGGCGCTGGTCTGGTCCTCGCACACGCCGATGGGATGGTCTCCCGCGCCGGCGAGCGCGAAGTGCGCCGCGTCGCTGCCGCGCTTGACGAGCAGGTAACGCGCCGGCACGGCGGCGTCGGGCACGAGCGAGTCGAACTCACGCGTGCCCTCGGCGATGTTGGCGGCGAGAACGCCCGTACGGCGGCGGCGGCGCGCCGACCACGGCGAGGTGGCGGCGATCAGCATGGTGATGAATGATGGGGTCGATGTCATGGGATGTGGTGTGTGGATGTGCAGTGGTGAAGGGTGAGTGGTGGGATCAAGCGGTACGGATCTCCGGTTCCTGCATGTCCTTGAAAAGCTCCGGCCGCCGCCCGCGCACCCAGGCGAACGCCCGGCCGTAGTCGCCGTCGCCCGTCTCGCGCAGACGCGCCTCGACGGCCTCGTTGGCGGCCTGGATGCGGGAGGCGCGGGTCATCGCCGCCGTCCCGCCGTTGCGCCCGCCGAGATCGGCGGTGTGGCAGGTACGGCGAGTGTTGAGCGCGGACGCCGCCAGCCGACCCAGATCGGTACAAGCCGCGTCGAAATCCGCTTCCAGCCGCGTGCGCCAGCCGGCCCGCTCGGCCTCGGTGATCCGCCCGGTGTTGGCGGCGAGCGTGAGCCGGTCTTCGATACGCGCGCGGCGTTCGTTGGCGGCCCGCGCGATCTGCTCGTCGCGCGTCTCGTTGGCGGCCTGGATCTGCGTGGTCAGACGCGTGTTTTCGGCTTCGATCTCGCGCAGACGCCCGATGGCCGCCGTGATCTGTTTGTCGGTGATTACCTCCGCCGGTTGGAGGCCGAGTTGATGGATGATTTCTTCGCGTTTCATGGGATCGAGTGAATCGTCGTCGGCCGCGTTCGCGCCGACGGGTTTGTTGGCAATGTTGGGTCGGTTCGTCAGCCCGACGGAGATCAGTTCCACCGGCCGGAACGCCCCCGCCTCGCGCGGGAGCGGTTCCATGTTCCAGAGCGGGCTCGGGAAATCGAAATGCTCGTCGTTGACGATCTCGCGTCCCGCGCGGCTCCATTTCGCCTGTGCGTAAAGCCCGTCGGGCCGCACCTCCAGCCGCCGGATGGACCCGTACTTGCGGTGGTCGGGATACGTTTTCGGGTCGAGGTCGGGGTGCCCGATGAACACCGGCAGCCCGCGCCACAACCGCGCCAGCCGATCCCGCGCGCTGTTGAAAAGATCGACGATGGCATTCGCCGCCTGCCGGTCGAATACCTGCACGCCCACCCGGTGCGGGAACCGCCCGAACGGCGAGACTTGGAACCAATGGTCCGCGTGCCCGATCCCCTCCGCGACCGCCGGCGCGATGGCCGCCACGTCGTTCGCCGCGCCGACGAGACGCATCTCATCTCCCACCGCCGCCAAATCCTCCGCCTCGTTGGCCGCGCGCTCGATCGTCGCCAGGGCATTATCCTCCGTCGCGGTGCCGGCCTCGCCGCCGTCCTTGGAACCCAACAATGGCTCACCCGTCTTGGGCACCGCGCGCCCGAAGCGCTCCAGCGCGTCCGCCAGGCCGACCGGCGCGCCGTGGTTGAGCAAAAACGCGTCCACCGCCAGGTCGAGCTGGATGTCGCGTTTCACCTGCGTGCGCACCCGCACATAGGCGAGCGGTTTCACGCCTTCCCCAAAAATGTATCGCACCGCCGTACGCGACACCGGCAGCAGGCTTTCCGTCAGCCACGCCGCGCGATCCTCGTCGAGTGCGCTCGTTTCATCTTCCTGCAAACTCGCGCCTTGACCCTTGCCTGTACCGGTGTGCGACTGCGTGCCGAGGTCGGCCCCGCGCCACAGGATCGACATCGCGCGGTCGGCGCGGTCGATCAACCCGGGATAGGGTGTGCTCTCACTGCCGCCGCCGACCGTCACGGGGATGATCTCGTCCGTGCCGCCGATCACCGCCGCCCCATCGCTGCCGAACCCGCGCAGCGCCTCCGCCATCGCGTTCCACTCCTTGCTGTTGTATTTCGCGCCCGTCTTGCCGAGCAAATACGGCATGCCGAATTTCTCCGAATACGACAGCCAGTCGCGCAACGGCAGATGCTTGAACATCCACAGCACCGAACACGCCTCCATGATCCCCTCGCCGACTGTCACCAGCCACGCGTCGCGCTCCATCGGCACGCCTTCGGTCATCCCATCCTTGGGTTTGAACCGCAGCCGCCCGCTCGTCGCTTCAAAAAACCACAGCGGCGCGTGCCGGAACGTCGCCGTGAGCCGCCCGTCCGCGCCCGGCTCCCACAAAATCTCGTGCACCGCGTACCGCTTGCCGATGGCGTCGGCCATCTGGCGGACCAACAGCGAAAACCCGCCCGTCTCGTCCTCGCGCACGGCGTTCGTGGTGGTGCAATGCGTGTAGAGGTATTCGAGCGCGGCTTGGTGGCGTTGCGCCTCGGCCCGCTGCGACGGATCGAGTCCGCCAGCGACGAGCACCTCGAACCCGTGACGCGCCATCGCACTCTTGGCTTTGCCGGCCTCGGCCGCCAGCTGGTTGTCGCGCCTTTCCATGGCGTCCCAGGTGCCCGCGGCGCTTTCCAGGTAGCCGTACTCGAACTGCTGGAGGTATTGCGCGAGCATCCGTGGGCTGAGGGTGGGCAGCGGGTCGAACCGCGTGCGGATCGAGGTCGCCACGCGTTCGGCGGTGATCGTGCCGGTGGGCGCCAAGGGCGGCTTCTTCCCCAAGCGTCTGCCGCCCCCGTCCGATCGGGCGGCGTGGATGCAGGAGGGCACGGAGAGCTACCGGATCTTCATCCGTACCCTCCTGGAGCTGACCGACAACATCGTCGATCAAGCGATCGTCCCGCCGCCGGACACGGTGCGGCACGATCCGGACGACGCCTATCTGGTGGTGGCGGCCGACAAGGGCACCGCGACCTTCTCGGACATCGCGAACGCCCTCTCGCTGGAGCGCGGCCACTGGCTGGGCGACGCCTTCGCGTCCGGCGGCAGCCAGGGCTACGACCACAAGGGCATGGGCATCACCGCCCGGGGCGCCTGGGAGGCGGTGCGCCGCCACT
>CALMVM010000153.1:0-276 GCA_937873255.1 uncultured Verrucomicrobiota bacterium
GTACGAGGCGTACGGGGTAACGGCAGTCATGTCGCTGGGGGTCAACCGCGACGTACTCTACACCTGGCGCGACGAACAGCGGCAGGGCAGGCTCGGCGGCGCGGACATCTTCACGGCCGACCGCGGCATCGGGGTGCCGGGCGGCGCGCCGCCGTTCCCTCTGCCGGGAGACCAGGTCTATCGTCCCAAAAACGTCGAGGAGGCGCGCGCCGCCGTCCGCGAAACGGCCGCCCGGCATCCCGACCGCGTCAAACGCTGGCGCGACGACATGTTCGG
>CALMVM010000153.1:286-7032 GCA_937873255.1 uncultured Verrucomicrobiota bacterium
CTGCCGAAGAATTAGACCGTAAACATCACCGAGGACGTCGAATCATAAAATAAAAATGCCGACGAGGCGCCTCGCCACGGGTTGCGCGTGGCGGCGCACGTTTTTTACCTCGACGACGCCAAAGCCCTCGTCGGCGCGGGCGTGGACATCCTCGCGCACGGCGTCCGCGACAGGCCGGTGGATGCCGAACTCATTGCCGCCATGAAGACGCACGGCGTGGTCTACGTTCCGACCCTCGCCCTCGACGAATCACAGTACATCTATGCCCAACATCCCGTATGGATGTACGAACCTGGCTTCGAGGCGGCGGCGGGTGCGAAACTCCTCGAAACGTGGCTCGGTCCGGAATATGCCGCCAGGACGCTCACCGACCCCATGTCGCACCGCAACCGCGAGGCGTTCGCGATGGGTCAGCGCAACCTCAAGACTCTCGCTGATGCCGGCATCCCCATCGCCATGGGCACCGACTCCGGCGCGATGCCGACGCGGCTCGCCGGCTGGGCCGAGCATCGCGAGCTGCAATTACTCACCCTGGCGGGGCTCACCCCGATGCAAGCCCTCGTGTCCGCGACCAACGGAAGCGCACGGGTCATCGGGCAGGAAGGCGACCGTGGAACCTTGGAACCCGGCAAGCGCGCCGATTTCATGGTGCTCACCGCCAACCCGCTCGACCGCATCGACAACACCCTGCGCATCGACACCGTTTGGCACGGAGGCCGGCCCGTCGTTCCTGTCGTCAGGCGACCACCCGGGAGCGATTAGGATGGTACGCGTTCGGGTAGGCGTCGGAAAAAAGCGTTGTTTCGTGATGGTTCGTACGATACAAGTACGAAAATCCCCCTTTGCTATGATCACGTCTTTTTTCGCGTTATTCCCTGGCCCGAAGCCGTCCAAGGCAACCGCTTTCACGCTACTCGAACTGTTGGTCGTGATCTCGATCATTGCCGTGCTCGCAGGAATTCTGTTGCCGGTGACCGGTTCGGTGATGGAGAACGCGAGGAAGACTGAAGCAAAGTCCACCGAGATGCAGATCCTCACGGCGGTGAAGAGTTTCCAAACGGACTACGGCGTGTATCCGCTGCCCGCTGGGACGAACACAGCTACCGATACGACCTTCGACGCGGAAAGCGGCAATAACGCCGCACTGTTTGCGATCCTGCGGAACACCGACACGAGCGCCACCCCACCCAACTCGCGGCACACCGTCTACTTCGAAGGCAAGGATGTAAAAAACCCTGATAAGCCGAAAAGCGGTTTTGCCACCAAGGCCGGATCGACGACCATCAAATCGGGCTCCAGCACAAAAACGTTCGCTACCCAGATCGGAACCTTGGTCGATCCTTGGGGGGCGGGTTACTCGATCCGTTATGACACCGGGTACACTGACGCTGTGGTCCATCCTTATTCGGACGCCGGCACCTCCGCGAACGATACGGCGGGTGCGACCACAGGCATCCTGCGGTTCGGCGTGATAGCGTATTCCTATGGCAAGGATGGACAGGCCGGGAACGCTGGCGACACCGGCACGGCACCTGCGTACACGTATGGCGACGACGTGGTGTCTTGGCAATAGCTGTCGCGCTTGACGCGCTAGTTCCCTCCAGGTAGAGAGACAATGGCATTCGCGGGTGTAGTTCAATGGTAGAACGGCAGCTTCCCAAGCTGCATACGAGGGTTCGATTCCCTTCACCCGCTTTCCCTCGCTCGGTGCCTTCCGCTGAGTTTTGGCTTGTCAACGCCGGGTCGGTCCATAGCCTGACTCGCAGTGTCAAAACTGGCCATCGAAGTCCGTGGATTGCGCAAGTCGTATGGGTCGCACCTCGCGGTGGATGGCATCGACCTCGCCGTGCCTGAGGGCGAGGTGTTCGGCCTGCTAGGGCCTAACGGCGCGGGCAAAACCTCCACCATCGAGATTTTGGAAGGCATCCGCGCGCGCTCGGGCGGCGATGCACTGGTGCTCGGGCTCGATCCCACGAGCCAATCGGCGGCGCTCAAGGATCGCATCGGGGTCTGTTTGCAGGATACCAAACTGCCCAACAACATCCGCGTCGGCGAGGCGATGCGCCTTTTCTCGCGATTGTATTCAAAGGCCACGCCGCCCGATCAATTGCTCGCGCGCGTCGATCTGGCCGACAAAAAAAACGCGTTTTACCGCACGCTCTCCGGCGGGCAAAAACAACGTCTCGCCATCGCGCTCGCGCTCATCAACGCGCCGAGCCTCGTTTTCTTCGATGAACCCACCACCGGGTTGGATCCGCAGGTCCGGCGCGAGATTCACGTGCTCATCAACCGGTTGCGCGAGGAAAATTGCACGGTCCTGCTGACCACCCATTACATCGAGGAGGCCGAACGCCTCTGTGGCCGGGTCGCCATCATGGACCGCGGCCGGATCATCGCGCAGGGTTCCCCGCGCGAAATCCAGGAAAACACTTTGGGCAAGGCGCTTGTCGAGGCCCGCTTCGACGCGCCTGCGCCGGCGGCGGAGACGATCATTCCGGCGGCGTTCAGCGCCGAGCGGCACGCGGACGGACGCGAACTTCTCCTGCGCACCAATGACCCCGGCGAGTGCGTTTCCCAGGTCGTGCGCTGGTGCGACGGCCATGGACTGCGGCTGGTGGACATCGGCGTGCGCCGCGCCAGCCTGGAAGATGCCTTCATCGCGCTGACCGGTCGCGCGCTCCCTGAATCCTGACGTGAAAGCCTACCTTGCCCACACGGAAAACGCCCTCCGCCTGCTCAGCCGCAACAAGACGGCGCTGTTTTTCACGTACCTGTTCCCGCTGTTTTTTTTCTTCATGTTCGCGGCGCTTTCGGGCGGGGCCATGCACCCGGGCGACATGCTGCGGGTCATCTCGGTCGTGCTGACGCTCGGCGTGCTGGGCAGCGGACTGCTGGGCGCGGGGATCACGATGGTTCAAGAACGCGAGGAAAACATCCTGCGGCGCTTCAAGGTCACGCCGTCGGGCGCATTGCCTATCCTGTTGGCCGCGCTGACCTCCGGCCTCGTCGCGTATTTGCCGTTGTTCGCGGTGATCGTCGGACTGACCCACAGCTGGCTCCATGTCCCGCTGCCGCCGAGGCTGCTGGAAGTGATGATTTTCTCCGCCATCGGGCTCGTCGCGTTCCGGGGAATCGGGTTGCTGATCGCCTGCGTGGTGCGTTCCACGCAGGAAAGCTCGGCGGTCGTCAATATCGTTTACATGCCCATGTTGATGCTCAGCGGCGCGATGCTGCCGCTGAATTTCCTGCCGCCTGCGTTGCAAACGGTGACGGCTTTCCTGCCGTCCTATTATCTGTTCTCCGGCATGCAGTCGATGCTGCTGACCGACGAAGGACTCCGGCACAATGCCCTCGAAACCTTTGCGCTCCTCGTCACGGCTGTCGTCACGACGTTTTTGGCTTTGCGGCTGTTCCGTTGGGACCGGGACGACGTGATCGCGGGACGCGCGAAATGGTGGATCGTCGCCGGGCTGACGCCGTTCTTCGCCGTGGGCCTGACCAAGCTCAACCGTCAGGCGCGGATCGAAGAGGCCCGCATGCAGGCGCGTGCGGAGCATCGCAACTCCAATTTCATCGTCGACAACGTGCGGATTTTCGTCGGCGACGGCCGGGTCATCGAGCGCGGCCGGGTGCTGGTGCGGCGCGGGCGGATCGCGGAAGTCAGCGACAGCACGACCGGCGCATTGCCGCTGGAAGCGGAGGTCATCAACGGCGCAGGCAAGACGCTTCTGCCTGGCCTGATCGACATGCACGTCCACCTCGGCGCTTCCGGATTCGCGGACGCCGGCGGCGACGAAAAAGACCCGGAGGCGGTCCGGCTGATGGATTACCTTTACTGCGGCGTGACCGCCGTGCGCAGCGTCGGCGACATGCTCGACCGCTCACTGGCATTGAGAGCCAAGGTGGAGAGCGGCCGGGTGCTGGGCGCGGAGCTATTTGTCTACGGGCCGATGTTCACCGCCGAGGGTGGACACGGGACGGAATACCTCAAATACATGCCCGACACGGTGCGCCCGAAGATGCGCGAAGAGATGCTGCGCATTCCAAAGGACCCGGCGGAAGCGGAGGCGATGGTCGCCGGCCTCCAACGCAGCGGCGCGGACGGGGTCAAGGCGATCCTGCAAGGGGATTTCGGGCACATCCATTTCGTGCGGCTGGACCGACCCATCTATGAGGCGGTCGCGCGCGCGTCGCACGCCAACCGCCTGCCATTGGCCACGCACACGAACACCGTGCAGGATGTCGAGGACGCGATTGCGGCCGGGAGCGATTCGATTGAACACGGCGCGTTGACCGACCGCCTGCCGCCCGCCGACCTCACGGCGATGCACGACAAAAACCTGGCATACGATCCGACCATGTCGGTGGTGGGTCTGCTGCGCGACAATCCGATGACGACGGCTTCAGCGCTGTTGCAGGAAATTATTCCGGCCGACCGATTGAAGACGCTCGGGCAAGGGGCCTCGAACCGGCAGCCGTTCCCGCGCGGGCAGGAATATTTCGACAACGCCGCCGCCAATCTCCTCGCGGCTTGGCATGCGGGGGTGCCGCTCATCGCCGGGTCGGACGCCGGCAACCCGTCGATCATTCACGGGCCGACGGTGCAGCGTGAGTTGGCGCTATGGGTCGAGGCGGGCGTTCCGGCCCCGGTGGCGTTGCAGGCCGCGACCTATCAGGCGGCGAAGGTTCTGCGGGCGGACCATCGGATCGGCCTCATCGCCAGGGACCACGAAGCGACTTTCCTCCTCGTGGACGGCGATCCGACCACGGACATCCACGCGCTCGAACGCATCGCCGTCCTGTCTTACAAAGGCGAGATCGTCGAGCGGCCGAGCTTGCTCAAGGCGGCGAAGGAAATGTGACGGACGCTGCGGAGCGTCCGGTCCAGCCGGCGCGGTTCCGCGACGCGAACCAGCGTGCGATCAAGGCAACGGGCAGGCCGATCAGAAAGATATGCCCGAGGAAGTTGGACACGAACCACCACTCGCTCGCGTTGGTCGCCGCAAGCCCTCCTTTGAAAAGGTGTTCGATCAGCGGGAGCAACAGCCACGGCGTCGGCTTCGCGCCCGAAAACGGGAGCACCACATTATTCATCACGAAGAACACGCCCGCCCCGTAAGCCATTCCCCAAACGGCGGCCCACCGGCCGACCAGAATCGGCAGGGATGCACTCGCGGTCCAGTAAACCGCCGCGACGGTCAGCGCGATGAAGCAATGCAGGAACACCCCGAGCCAGACCGCCTCCGCCCCGCGCTCCAACGCCGCCGGTCCCAATAGCCCGGACGCAACACTCTTGAAAATGCGCGACGGCGGTAGTTGGCGCGCTGCCGCCCAGAAAATACAGGGATTCGCGGCATACAGAAGCGCGACGGCGAATCCTCCCCACAGAATCGCATCGCGTGAATTGGCGCGAGAGGGGAAGCTCATCTCGACACGACAAATCGTCCACTGACCAACCGGAGGTTGGTCGGGCTGGTGGGATTCGAACCCACGACCTCTGCGACCCGAACGCAGCGCTCTACCAAGCTGAGCCACAGCCCGAACGATGGCACGCGGGCAAGTCGCCCGGGCCGCCGACACTATGGCGCGGTTCGCGGCGAGGACAAGCGGTTTTTATCGACCCGCGTGACGGAAAATTGCCAGCGCCGCGAGGTCGTCGGCGAAGGGCTGGCCGTCGGAGTAGGCGTGCAGGCATTTCAAAAGATCGGCCAGCGCCGCGCCGGAGGTTCCCGGCTGGCGCGGACGACCGGTGGCGAGCGCCGGAATCTCGCGCACGCATTGCTCGAACGCGGCAAATTCCATCCGCGAACCGGCGGCGTCCACGACGTCGTAAAAGCCGTCGGTGAACAATAGACAGCCGTCGCCCGGTTCCAGCCGCACGAGGCTTTCGTCGGGCCGGAGGTTCTCCTGCAAGCCGAGCGGCGGGCATTGCGAGCGAAACCCTTCGAGCCCGCCGCCCGCGCGCGCGACCAACAGCGGCGGATGCCCGGCCCCGGCCATCGTCAACTCTCCGGAAGCCGGGTCGAGCGCGATCCCCATCGCCGTGAGCATGGATCGGCCTTTGAAATTCGCCCGGAAATCGGTGTTCACGAGGCGTAAAATCTCCGCCGGCGACGCGGTCAACGCCGCCGCGTGACGAAACAACAATTTGGCCAACGCGGTGAGCAGCGCGGCGGAAGCCCCGTGACCGGTGGCGTCGGCGATCCAGAAAAACCACCGGCCGTCGGGGAGGCGCAACCAGTCGTAAATGTCGCCTCCGACCTGAATGACGGGCTGGTAATGGGCAGCGAGGTCCCAACCGGATAGCGCGGGCAGGGACTGGGGGATGATCGTCTGCTGCGTCGCGCGGGCGGCTTCGAGGTCGCGTTCGAGTTCGACGCGCCAGTCGGCGAGTTCCTGGTTCTGGCGTTCGAGTTGCCGGCGCAACGCGTGGAGGCGGAGTTGGGTGTTGATGCGCGCCTGGAGGACGGCGGCATTCACCGGTTTGGTCACAAAGTCGCTGGCCCCGGCTTCCAGACAATTGATCTCCTGTTCGTCGCCGGCCATGCCCGTGAGCATGATGACGGGCAACTGCGCCACGGCGGCGTCGGGGTGAGCGCGCAAGCGTTCGCAGACTTCCGCGCCGTTCAGGTCGCCGGGCATGGCGAAATCCAGCAGCACGAGGGCGGGCAGACGCGCGTCGATGGCTTCGAGCGCCTCCCGGCCGCCGCCGGCTTGCCGGCAGACGTGGCCGGCGTTTTCCAGGG
>CALMVM010000153.1:7042-10631 GCA_937873255.1 uncultured Verrucomicrobiota bacterium
CGCGAGGATCGCGCGGCTGAAACGCTCGTCGTCCACCACGAGGATTTCGGCGGGCGGCACGGCTTCGCGCAGGGGCATGGACGGAGGGGCTGGAGCGCGGGAGACGGTGGGAAATGCGGTTTTCGCTTGCCCGGTCCCGGGAAGGGAATAAAGGATTGTCAGCGGCGAGGCGATGCGATAATACAGCCAACGCCTGCCAACGCACCCTGAACCCATCGGGAGAGTCCGTTTTCCCACCGCATCTCCACTTGCTATGACGCTGCCTCGTTTCCTGCCGGTCGCCCTGGCCTGTTTCGGCCTGTTCGCTCTCTCCGCCTGCCACGAAGGCGACGAAACCTCCACGGTCGGCGTCCACACCCCCACGCCCAGGCCCAAGCCGACGCCGACGACCCAGATCCCGCCGGACGAGCAGATCGCCAATTCCACGCCGCCGCCCACGCCGAAGACACGGGTGGACTCGGCCCAGGCCAACAGCACGCCGCCGCCTCCCGTGAAGGCCGACTATCCGTACGGTTCACCCGTGCCGGGGCATCCCGGCTTCGTGACGAGTCCCTACGCGCCGGACGCCGGTTACGTCGATGTGCACGGGTTCACGCCCAGCCAGGAAGTGCGCTGCCCGTACACGAACAAAATTTTCCTCGTCCCTTGATCCTCGCGGACGAGGGAGGCGGTACGCATACGGGTGGGGAGCGGTCGAACTCCTGCCTGTTTGGAGAGCCGGGCGCGGTATCCGGCGCATTCCGCGCGGATTTGGGCATCCTCCGGCGCGGTTTGCTCGAAGGAAAGAGGGGCGGGATGGCCAAACACAACCAGCCGGCCTCCGTGGCCGCCAATGATTTTCAACAGGACCGTGCGTGAGAAAAGATAAGCCGTCAGAATTGCGGGTTCGGCGCGCCCCGCTCATCCGCGCGGAGATCAAGGTGCCCGGTGACAAGAGCATCTCGCACCGGGCGGCGATTTTTGCCAGCCTGAGCAACGGGGTGTGCGTGCTCCACGACTTCGCGCCGGGCGAGGATTGCCAACGGACGGTGGCGGCGATGCGCGCGTTGGGCGTCCAGATCGACCAGCCCGAGCCGGACGGAGCGACGTTGATCGTCCACGGTCGTTACCGGCAGCTCAGCGCGCCGCAGGGCGACATCGATTGCGGCAACTCCGGCACGACGATGCGCCTGCTGGCCGGGTTGCTTGCGGCCCAACCTTTCCGCACGCGGTTGACGGGCGACGCGTCGCTCTCCGGCCGTCCGATGGGCCGGGTGATCCGCCCACTGACGGAAATGGGGGCTAGCATTGTCTCGGAAGGCGCGTCGGAAAACTGCGCGCCGTTGGTGATCGAGGGCGGCCCGCTGCACGGCATCGACTACCATCTGCCGATGGCCAGCGCGCAGGTGAAGGGGGCGGTGCTGCTGGCGGGCCTCTATACGACGGGTGAGACGGTTGTCACCGAGCCGAGTCAGAGCCGCGATCACACCGAACGGCTGATGCGGTATTTCCTCATCGATGTCCACGGTCCCGAAGACCGCCCCGCCGAGGGGGAGCCCAACCGGCTGTTGATCACCGGCGGGCAGATGCCCGAGTCCCGCAATTTCACCGTCCCGGGCGACATCTCCAGCGCCGCCTTCTGGCTGGCCGCCGCCGCCGCGCAGCCGGGCGCGCGTCTGCTGGTCAAGAAGATCGGTCTCAACGACACGCGCACGGGAGTGCTCTCGGTGCTGTTGCGGATGGGAGCCCATGTCCACGAAGTAATCGAGGACATCACGCAGATCGAGCCCACCGGCACTGTCGAGGTCGAGGGCGCGAGTCTGCACGGGACCGTCATCGAGGGCCGCGAGATTCCCAATGTCATCGACGAAATCCCGATTCTCGCCGTGCTCGGCGCGCTCGCTGCCGGCCAGACCGTGATCCGCAACGCCGCCGAACTGCGCGTCAAGGAAACCGACCGTCTCCGGGCGCTCGCCGTCAACCTCAAGGCGATGGGCGCGGAGGTCTACGAGACCGCCGACGGATTGACGATCACCGGCGGCCGGCCGCTGCACGGCGCGCGTCTGGCCAGCTACGGCGACCACCGCATCGCCATGGCGTTCGCCATCGCGGGGTTATTTGCCGACGGCGAAACGATCATCGAGGACTGCGACTGCATCGACACCTCCTACCCGGGGTTCTCGGAGACGCTCGGCCAGATCATCGCCTCGTCCACGAACGGCCAGCCTTCGACGGTGGTCCTCTCGGACGCTCGGCAGTTACTGCCCGAAGCGGACCCCGCCCGCACCGGTCGCAAGCGCCGGGTACGCCCCTCACGGGCCTCCGCCCAGGATTAACCAACCCTCCGCCTTGGAAAACCCTGTGTCCCAGCCCGCCCCGGTCGTCGTCGCCATCGATGGCCCGGCGGCTTCCGGCAAAAGCAGCGTCGCGCGGGCGCTCGCGCGGCGCCTGGGATACGGCTACGTCAATTCCGGCGCGCTTTACCGTTCGGCGACGTGGTTCGTGCTCGAAGGCGGGCTCGACGCGCGCGCGGCGGCGCTCGCGGCGGCGCACGCGTTCCAGCCGACGGCGGGGGCGGAGCCGGACCCGTCGCTGTTCGAGGCGCGGATCAACGCGCACGTCTCGGCGGTGTCGAGCGTGCCGGAGGTGCGCGCGCTGCTGACCGACCGCCTGCGCGCGGTCGCGGATACGCTGCCCGGGGTGGTGATGGAAGGACGCGACATCGGCTCGGCCGTGTTCCCGCAGACGCCCTACAAATTTTACATCGACGCCTCCTTGGAAGTGCGCGCCCAACGACGTGGCGGGCAGACCGGCGCTGGCAGCGACGATCTCCAGGCGCGCGACCGCACGGATTCCACCCGGCGCACTTCCCCGCTCATCATCGCGGAGGACGCCCACGTCATTGACAGTTCGCGTCTGACGATTGACGGTGTGGTCGGCGAGGTCATCGGTCGACTCAAGCTCAAGGGATTGGTGGTCGAATGAGCCCGACCTACTGGTTTTTTCTGCGGTTCGCGGAGTTTGTCGCGCGCGTGTGCTTCTCGCTGAAGGTAATCGGCCGCGAGCACCTGCCGACCTCGGGCGGCTACCTGCTGGCGATGAACCACCAGAGCTACCTCGACCCCCCGGTGGTTGCGTTGGCAGCGGATCCGCGGCCCATTTATTTCCTCGCGCGTAAGACGCTGTTGGACTGGCCGATTTTGGGAAAAATCTTTCCCAAGCTCAACGTCGTGCCCGTCGATCAGGAACGCCCCGACATGAGCGCGCTCAAGAACGTCATCCGACTCCTGCGCGCCGGGCAGACGACCATCGTGTTCCCCGAGGGGGCGCGCACGCTCGACGGCGAGTTGCAACCCGCGCAACCCGGCATCGGGCTGATTATCGCCAAGACTCTCGTGCCCGTGGTGCCGATGCGGGTGTTCGGCGCGTACGAGGCGATGCCGCGCGGCTCGTCGCGGGTGCGGATGCATCCGATCACAGTCAAGATCGGCGAGCCGCTCCAGTTCACGGCGGACGATCTGCAAAAAGGGGCGGGGGAGTTGCGGGACGTTTACCAGGGTCTCAGCGAACGGGTGATGTCGGCGATTGCGGCGATCCGTTTGACCTGAAG
>CALMVM010000154.1:0-5685 GCA_937873255.1 uncultured Verrucomicrobiota bacterium
CCTAACACGGCAATTTGAACGGGGAAAAGCATCTTTATTAGACAGTTAACAAGTAGCCGTTGCGTGACGCGAATGACGCGGGTAGGTATTTTAGCGAACGCGACGGAAGATGTTGACTGATCCAGGGCCGACTCGAAATTCGGTCTGCGGCATCCCATCCCGCCATCGGACTTCTGGAACGATGCTTGATGCCCCCGCCGTATCCAGTGCGGAAATGGGCACGCGCACCAGCTTATCGCCTTCGGCTAGCAGGGGTTTTCCATCGGACGAGACAAGCTTGATTGCGTTGCCGGGGAGACCGGTGGCTGGCTGCCGGTCGCTCGCGTTGAGGACGACAATCACCGCGTCGGTGCCGTCGTTCCCGCCGCGTGCAAAAGCAAATACGCCGTCGTCCGTACCGACTTCGTCGCCGTCCACCCACACGGGCTGGTGGTTCCCGCCGTGAGGGCCGGCAGTTCGCGTCGCAACGCGCACAGAGCGGCAATCCCCCGGAAACTCGCCTTGTTTCTCCACCGCTGCGAGGCGCTGGCCATCGCCCGCGTGCACGAAGGTCAGGCGGCCCGTCTCCATAACGGTCCGCGTCGGTTTGCGTGCCATCGGAGAGCTTCGGGTCACCCCCGGCCGGCGCGTCGTTCGACGGATCGCCGTCGTAGAAGCGGTCTGTCAGCGCGAAGTAGATCACGTCCTGGTTCCAGGGACGCGAAATCGGCGGGGCCGCCCGCAGCGAACACGGTGTGCCGCCGACGATCAGGGCACACAGCGGCACGAACCTCGCCGCCCAAGCCATCGAGAGCGAAATGGCTACGGCCGTTTTACTGGTGCGACCAGGTCACGATGTCGTCCGAGCCTTTCAGCACGAGATTTCCCTTGGTCCCCCAGTCGCCGTCCGGTCCAAGGGAAGCACATTCGACGCCGAGCGGCGGCAATCCACAAGTGACGTGGTTTTGAGGCGTCGCGTTCTGGTAATCCTGGTAGAACCAGCCGAGCGCCGTCGTCAAATCACCGCTTTTGGACACGTTGAACCATACGACGTACTGGTTTCCCCAAGGATCGACCAGCGATCCTTTGTGAATCGTGAGGCCACCGTCCGTCACGTCCTGGGTCGTGATACCGCTGCGTGGCTGCGTGGCGCTTTTAGCGAATTGTCCGCCCCAGTACACGGTCTGGTTCGGATTCGATTGATTGCCGGTGCCATAATGATCGTCCGGCAGTCCGCGCAGGATGTTGAAGAGGTCGGAACTCCGATAATTGGCGCTTGCGTTCGGGTCGCCGAAAACGGTGTCGTAGCCGCCGTTTGCCCCCTGGCCGTAGTAATCTTGTCCGGACGTCGTGGGATACTTCCCATAATCCGTGTAGTACGAGGCGACGGCAGCCTTGATGTTGCGCATATCGCTGACGGCCTGCACCGTGCGGGCTCGGTTTTGCACGCCGGAGTATACCGGGGCGATGATCGCGGCCAAAACGCCGATGATGGCGATGACAACCAATAACTCGAGCAGAGTAAAACCGGCCGGACTCTTGGACGCCGAAGTGAGGGGGGAGCTGCACATGGCAGCGAATATACCATTCAATGGCAGGATAGCCACTCCTCAGAAAGTAAACAGTTAACCCCCCAACGAACGGTCCGCCGGCGTACATGTTCCGCGCGCTTACCGGTGGTACGTACGGCCGGACGGTCGCCCACCGCTAATTTTGATACAGTACGAGGCCGGACTTCCGACGCACGGTCACCTTGCCGGAGACCGGGCTCGCTGCCGACGTGCAGCGCTCGTAGAGACCAACCGACCACCGGCCCTCAGGCAGAGTGAAATCGGCGCTCGCACGCTCGTCGGCGTTTACCACCACGCAGACCCGCTTCCATGTCTCGCCCGGCACGCCCGCGGCATCGAGCGTGTACATGAGCATCCTGGCGTTGGGCACGTCGCCGAAGTGCAGTCGCGCGGCGACCTCCTCGCGGGTGCGCAGCCGGAAGGCCGGGTGCGCCTTTCGCAGCGCGATCACGTCGCGGGTGTAATGAAAAAGATCGAGGTGCTTGCGCTTGAGCGACCAGTCTACCTGATTGACCGAATCCGGCGCATCGTAGGAGTTATTGTTGCCGCCCTTGGTGCGCGCGAACTCCTCGCCGCCCTGAAAAAACGGGACGCCCTGCGAGGTCAGGAGCACGAGGTAACCCAGTTTCATCGTTTCGATGAGAGTCGCGTCGTCGGCGTTCGGCAGCGAGATTTTGAGCTTGTCCCAGAGCACGAGATTATCGTGGCAGGTCATATAATTGATCGACTGCCCGGGCGCGGCAAACCAATCGGTGATGAGCAGCGCGCTTTTCAGAGCTTCGCGGTTCGCGCCGGTCTGGATGAAACCCGGGTCGCGTCCATCCGGCGAACCTTTGAGCGCGTTGCGGAAGTTGTCGTTGAATGCGCCGACCGGCAGTTCGCGGATCGCGGTCTTGTCGCTCTTGTCAGGCAGCGACGACGCCCCGGCGGTCCAGGGTTCGCCGAAAAGGATGATGCCCGGGTTGATCGCACGCAGTTCACGCTCGATTTGCCGGACCGTCTCCTGGTCGATCAGGGCCATCAGATCGAACCGGTAGCCGTCGATCCCGTATTCCCTGGTCCAGAACTTGAGCGAGTCGAGGATCAGCTTGCGCCCCATGGGAGCCTCGGTGCGGAAGTCGTTGCCGCAAGCCGAGCCGTTCTCCGGCGAGCCGTCGGCGCGGTGGCGATAATAGTATTGCGGCACCACGAACGGGAACGACGCGCCGTTGCCCGTGTGGTTGTAAACCACGTCCAAGATGACGCCGATGCCCCGCGCGTGCAGTGCGTCGACGAGTGCCTTGAGTTCGCGCACCCGGCTGCTGTCGTTGGCGTTGGTCGCGTACATGCCTTCGCCGGAGAAATACGCCGTCGGGATGTAGCCCCAGTTGAACGTGGCGTCAGCCTCGTTATTCTCGAAGTCTTGCACTGGCAGGAGCTGCACGTGGGTCACACCAAGTTCGACGAGATGATCCACGGCGGTGCGGATCGCCGTGTCGTCGGGCAGGTGGGTGTTCCCTTCGGTAAAGCCGAGGTAGAGGCCGCGGTTCCGCACGCCGGAGCTGGGCGAGAACGTGAAGTCCCGCACATGCATCTCGTAGACCACGATGTCCGTCGGCGAGGCGACGCTTGGACCGGGTCGCGGCGGCGGGGTCGCCGGCGTGATGCGTCCGCGCGTGCTGCTGGCCACCGCATTGGTCGCGTACGGGTCGACGACCTCCCGTTTCGGGTCGAGGCCCGGCCCGTCGAGGAGATAGACGTAGAACCGGCCTTGCTGATCGCCCTCGACGGTGACTTCCCAGATTCCCTTGGACTGACCTTGGAGCAAATGCGCGACGCGTCCCTTGGCCCCGGCAGCCTCGTCGTAAAGCACGATGCTGACCGAGGTCGCCGTCGGTGCAAAGAGGCGGAAAACCGTGGACTGCGAGCTGTAGGTTGCCCCGAGCCGGGCGTCGGCGTCATAGAACAGGTCGCGATTCTCCAGCACGCCACGCGGCGCGACCGGGGCCGCCGCGCCAAAGCCGTCGACCCGCACACGGAAGCGGCCGTGGACCACATCGAGCGGTTTCTTCGGGGTGACTGTCAACCGAAGCGGCTCGTTCGCCCCCATCTCGCCCGCAGGATGTCCGGACGCGCCGGTAGGGAATGCGGCCTGCGCCTCGTAAACCGCGTCCTTTTGGTCGAGGAGCGAAACTTTGACCGGCAGTTGCGCCTGCTCCGACAACTCCACGACGACGCTGTCAGGACTGTCGAGATAGGCGGCCTCCACGTGTGGTGAAAGATCGGGCTGGCGCGTGAACACGTCGCCCTTGCCTCCGAGCAGCCAGACCTCGTTGCCTAGCGCGGGCGTCCAGAATTTGTCTCCGCCGTCCTTGTGACTCCAATCGTGACCCAGCCGGGTAATGAGACCGATCTTGTCCGAACCGCCGTAGTCTGCGCGGTTGAATTGATAAACGGCTCCGAAACCGTCGCGGCCGAGCGCGGCGAGGGTATTCTGCGCAGGGGTGGTTTTCTGATAGCCATCCCAGGTCCAGATTTCTGCTTTGTCGTATTGATTGTCCCCACGGTGGTAGTGGATCGTGACGCGGTCCTCCGGCCGGGCCGCCGGGATGTCCGTCCATGTCTTCGCGGTGGGAGATGGAGAGGCGGAAGCTTCTTTGTCGGGCGACGCCGCACGGTCATAGCCAACCAACAGCAACGTGAGCAGATAGACCGCCGCGACGCGGAAACGCGGTGGAGACGGCGGGATGTGAAATCTGGACATGAACAGGAGTAATAAGTGTAAGCGGCAGGACCGTGCTCAGGCAATCGGACTCTACATGGGCGTTGCCGCCTGCGGGTCAAACTTGGGTTCGATGAGAATCTCAACCTTGCGCATGCTCATCTCGGCGGGTTCGCTCACGAACTGCGTGAGCACCGCCGCGACGAGCAGACACCCGCCGCCCAACATCACGACCTTGACGGGGTCGTTGCCGAAGACCTCCTTGACCAGAGGTTCGAGCGCCAGCGAGGCGAGGATCTCCGGGATGACGATAAAGAAATTGAAGATCCCCATGTAGACGCCCATCCGCGATGAGGGCAACGCCCCTGAGAGGATGGCGTAGGGCATCGAGAGGATCGACGCCCAGGCCAGACCGACGCCGATCATCGTGCACTGCCAGAGGGTCCGGTCGTGGATGAAACCCGTGGCCAACAGACTCACGCCGCCCGCCACCAGGGCCAGCGCATGCACCACCCGGCGGTTCGTCGCCCGGACCAGCGGCGGCAGGGCAAAGGCCACGAGAAAACAAACGAGGGAATACCACGCAAAGGTCTGACCGCCAAACGCCGTGCCCCGATCGAAGGCCGCCGATTTCGGATCGGTCGTCCCGAAAACCTGTTGTGCCGTCGCCAGCGAGAAGAACATCCACATGCAGAACAGGCCCATCCAGGTAAAGAACTGCACGGCGGCCAGGCGTTTCATCGTCCGGGGCATCTCCCTCAGCGCGCCGGCCACCTCGGGGCCGCCCAGCACGATGCCGACCGCCCCGCCAATGACCAGGCCCGCCAGGACGTGCCAAAGCGTGAGCGCACGATCCACCAACGCCCCGCGGCAAATCCCGAGCACTGCGCCGGCGACCGCGCCGACGGCGAGAAACCTCGGCTCGACGTGGAAGGTCTTGCGCTCGCGGTTCCTGCGCCGGAACTCCTCCAAGTCCGCAGGCGGATATTCACGCGAGGTAAAAACGGTCCAGATCACCGCGAGCAGGAAAACGACCGCGCCGAGCTTGAACGCGTACTGCACCGTCAGCGGCACGCCGTTGGAAGCGTTGCCGGTCACCCCGAGGTGCTCGAAGACGGTGGGCAGATAATTGGCGACCGCGGCACCGATGCCGATAAAGAAACTCTGCATCACGAAGCCGGTCGTACGCTGCTCGGCAGGTAACTTGTCGGCGACGAACGCACGGAACGGCTCCATCGAAATGTTGATCGATATGTCGAGCACCCAGAGCATCGCTGCCGCCACCCAGAGCACCGGCGCATCGGGCATGAAGAAAAGCGCCACGCTCGACAGCACCGCACCCGTCAGGAAATACGGCCGCCGCCGCCCCAGCCAGGTCCACGTCCGGTCGCTCATGGAGCCGATGATCGGCTGCACGAGCAACCCGGTCATGGG
>CALMVM010000154.1:5698-6018 GCA_937873255.1 uncultured Verrucomicrobiota bacterium
CCAGAGGATGGGGATCTTCGCCGGTTCCGCGCCAAGTTTGGCGTAGATGGCGCTCATGTTCGCCAGTTGCAGTCCGAAGCCGAACTGAATGCCGAGAAATCCGAAACTCATGTTCCAGATCTGCCAGAAGCCGAGACGTGGTTTGTCCAAGGAAGGGGGGGAGGACGAGGGAGATTGGAATAGCCGTTATGGCCCTTTCCCCACCGCTGCCCGCAACGCGAACCGCATCTCCGGGACACGAGGTTGAGCGTGGGACATCTTTGGGGGGCGGGCCCGCGTCTGGTGCCGGCGCGAAACGAAAAAAGATGCCGCTTACTTAC
>CALMVM010000154.1:6028-7888 GCA_937873255.1 uncultured Verrucomicrobiota bacterium
GTTCAGTTTCGTGGTCTTCTTGTCCGCCAAACGGGTGATTTCGAGGTTGTAGGTGTCGGCGCCGGTCAATGTCACCGTCACCGTCACCCCCTGGTCGGAATACACGACGCCGGAATCGTGGCTCGCCTCGCCGTCGTAGATCTGGTAGTTCGTCTCGCCCTTGATGTTGATGATCTCGAACCGCGCGCCCTTGTTGTAGTCGTCCGGCGCGTCGGACGCGTTGCCGCTACGCAAGGTGAGCCCGATGGCCCCCGCCGCGGAACTGTCCTTTGCCCCCTTCTGCTCGATCAGGGAATTCATCATCTCAAACGAGAATGCGCTGCCCGCCTGCAACGGACTGGTGAAAGCGCGGAATGCCATCGCCGTTTCGAACTCCGGGCCGTTCGCGAAGAAACCAAACGCCTTTCCGTTGGACGCGATGGAGCCCATCTCCGGGTTCTTGCTGTTTTCGGCGAGGAAGTGGCCGGCGTACGAGTCGCCGGACCCGTGGCTTTCCTGAAACTTCCAACTTTCGAAACCGGTCCCGCCGCCGGAGTCGTTCCAACCGCCGTCATACGCGGTTTCCTGGGTATTGTCCCTGGCCGTTACAACCGGTTCCTTGGCGTTTGCCGTTGCCGCACAAAGCAGCGTGGCGAGCACGAAAATCTTGGGGGGAGTCATCACATTCGAACGGTAAAATTCATGTCCGTAATCGGCCAATTCTATTGTGGTGGACTGTTAACTTCGCTACGCGAGGCCACGAAGTTCTGGCAACGGACCCTGCGGGGTCGAACCTTCCGGCTCGCTTACGCTTGCCGCTGCCGCGTCCGGCGGAACCGATAGCCGACCAATCCAACGGTCAGCAATCCCGCCATCCAGGTGGCCGGCTCCGGCACGGCTACCTGGAAATTGTTGGCGAAAAGCAAATCCTGATCGCTCCCGTCGGTGCCGCCGATGTACAGGTGGAAACCGGCGGCGTCACCCGTGTAGGTGCCGTTGAGGTTGGCGGCTACGTCCCCGCTCCGGGTGATCGACCACGTTCCGGCCGTGGCGTCGATCTGGGTGAACGTGAGATGAAAGGCCGTGTTCCCGCCGTAGGTATTTCCGATGCTGCCGTTGCCCGTGGCGGCCTGGCTCACCGTGTAATCATCGCCGCCGACATTGAAAGTAAGAATGGTGTTGTTGCTGGCGTCCTTGAGATCAAATCCCTTGTAGCCGTTGCGGTAATTGACGGCCAGGTCCAGTGAGAAGCTTTGGGCGCCTGTCAGCGCGCCGCCGGCGAAGTTTCGGTAGGCATCCGCGCCCGCCGACCCGGTGCCGTACATCTTGAAGGCGGTGCCGCCCGTGTCGATGTTGGCCCCGGTGTTGTTGCCTTGCAGCTTCGTGGAATCGTCGAACTGAAAGCCGGCGAAGCTGTTGCCATTGCTTGTGCCGTAGGTGCTCAGGCTCCAGGGATTGAAGGGTGCGCCGGTGACCGCGCCGTTCGTGCCGTCCGTCCATCCGCCGCTGTAGGCGCTGGCGGTCGTGTTGTCGGTGCCGGCGGTCGAGGCAGCCGCGACGCTCGCCAGCGCCAGCGCGCCGACAATCGAAAGGAGGGCGAAAACAGGGAGAGATTTCATTGGGAAGGAAGGGTCCGAACGGTTGAAACCAGACCTTCTCATCCCCCTCCGCACAAACGGACGTTTGTGAGACCGTTAACTCACAACCTCTTGGAAACCTACGTCCTTTTCACCGTAGCGACGGCCCTGCGGTGCCCCTTGCCTCGTATCCGCTTCGACGTGATCGTTTAACCTGCACAGGGTCGTCCCGGGGACCCACGTGGAGTTCGTGAACGTGCACTTTTGAAAAGGCGGAATTCCGATCTCGTTGCGGTGCAGTTGT
>CALMVM010000154.1:7898-14016 GCA_937873255.1 uncultured Verrucomicrobiota bacterium
ACGCTCTCGTTGTTCTGCCGCATCCCGGCCCAGCTTTTCAGGTCAGGCACCCAGTCCAGATGCGCGAGTCCCACATCCTCGGGAACCTTTAAACCCATCGCTTCCACCCACTCCTTGATCTCGGGGTGCAGGGTGATGATGACGTCCGGACGATGGTCTTCCAACCAGCGTGTGAATCGCTCCCGACCCGCGGCCTGGAAGTAGAGCACGGGAAGGCGGTCCTTCTTCAACAAAGTTTCCTGAGCCACGTTGAAGCCGCCGCGAAACCGGCCTTCGACGTGACCATCGACCTCGGGGCTGATGCAGAGACCGGGCCGCCGGTAGCCCAACTCCCGCAGGATGGACACCGCCTGTTTCGAGGTGGAGAACTGGTCGTTGGCCGCGCAGGAAAGGGCAGGCCGCACCGGCCGCATCCCGATTGCCACCGCAGCGGAACGCTGCCAGATCGGATGGCACTCCGGCGGGATGACGCCTCCCTGAAACGGACCCATCACCACCAGGCCACGGATGTTGCGCGCGTCGAGGATTTGCACGATGCGTTCCGGGGTCATGCCCGGTTCGTGGAGCATGAATTCATCCAGGCTGTAGCCAAGCTGTTTGGCACGCGCCTTGCAGGCGGAAAACCAATCGCGGAAGGTCGCGATGATGTTTAACTCCGTCGTGGAGCGGGTGACGTAAACCAGGCCCAGGGTGTTCTGGTAGGCGGGCGTCCGGGTGGAGCGCAGTTGCGCGAGCAACTGGGCCATCAGAGCGTTCGGTTCGTATCCGGCCTCCGCCGCCAACCGCCGGATGCGGTCGCGCTCCGATTGCCGGATCCGGGGGTTGTCGCGCAACGCCAGCGACACCGTGGCCTTGGACACGCCGGCCATCTCGGCGATGCTGCGAATGGTCGCGGTCTTGGCCACGAAGCAACGTAGCGACAGCGGGTTTCAAATACAAGGACCGACTCGGGGTTAACCGTCCACCTCGGCTGCATTGGACAAAAGGACGGTTCTGCCTGGATATTGCGATCCGTTTTGCCCCGGGGGAGTGCTGCCGGGATCTCGCACGGCCAAACCCGGGAATCCTTGCCGTGGACTGCCTGGCCCGGCACTCGCGCGCAGGCGCTTCCCTTTGCGACGACAACCATTGCCTCCATGCTTTCTTCCCGGAACGGCCCGTCGCCCCATCTCGTCCGCCGGACCACGGCATCGATGCTTTGCGGCGGCCTCTGCCTGTCGCTTCCCTCAGCCTCGCTCGGCGCGGCAGGGGAAACCGGGACTCTCGCCGTCGGTGAAACCCGCGCGCCCATCGCGCTGGTCGCGGCCCACGAACGGCGGACCTATCGTCTCCCGAGCCCCGCCGAATTGCGCGGCAACCAACCGCCGGACAATCAAATCACGTTTTCCGAACTCCCGGACCACGCCGTCATCCGGACGGGCAATCTGCTCTTCGATGGGCTGTATGCGCTGGCGATTGTCGAGGCTCGCGCCAACTCGGTTTCTCGCATCCGCGACGACTCCTACGCCCGGGGCGAGCCGATCCAGATCGATGCCTTCCAGACCGGCGAACTCTGGAAGTACGTCTGGACGCGCGATCTCTCCTACGCTCTGGAGCTGGGTCTGGCCGGATTCGATCCGGCGCGCGGGGTCAACTCGCTGCTCTTCCAAGCGTCCGGCACGAAGCCGTCGGTGAGCGGAGGCGTCGGCAATCAGATCGTGCAGGACACCGGCTCGGGCGGCAGCTATCCGGTTTCCACCGACCGGGTAGTCTGGGCGCTGGGCGCGCACGAAACGCTCAAGTACCTCCCCGAGCCGGCACGCCGCAATTTTCTCGCCGAGGTTTACCCGATCCTGCGCGGCACGATTGAACAGGACCGCCGCCTGGTTTTTGACCCCGCCGATGGTCTGTACCGCGGTGAACAGTCCTTCCTGGACTGGCGCGAGCAGACCTACCCCGGCTGGACCAGAGACAACGTGCTGGCCATTGCCATGTCCAAGGCGCTCTCGGTCAACGCCGCCAACTATTTCCTGCTGACCCGTGCCGCCGAATACGCCCGGCGGCTAGACCGCCCCGAAGAGGGCGCACGCTACGCAGCGTGGGCTACCGAACTGCGCGACGCGGTCAACCGCCGGTTCTGGAACCCGGCCGACGGCCTGTATAGCACCTACCTGCTTTCGGACGACGGCGTCAGCGACAGCGTACCCGTGGCGCGTTACGATCTGCTCGGCGAATCACTGGCCATCCTGACGGGACTGGCGGACGAGCAGCAGGCGGCCTCCATCGTGGCACGTTACCCGACCGGCCCTTTCGGTCCCGCCGTGGTCTGGCCGCAGGAGAAAACCGTGCCCATTTACCATAATCAGGGAATTTGGCCCTTCGTCACCGCTTACGGGATCAAGGCGGCGCGGCGCGCCGGCCACGCTGCCGCCGTTGATGCCGGGATCAGGTCTCTGACCGGGCAAGCGGCGTTCAACCTCTCCAACATGGAGAACTTCGACTTCGTCAGCGGCCAGGCCGACGTAAAAAATGGTCCTCGCCTGGGTCCCCAGGTCAATTCGCACCGCCAGCTCTGGTCGGTGGCGGGCTACTTGTCGATGGTGCAGGACGTGGTGTTCGGGTTGGAAACTTCCTGGGAAGGCCTCCGTTTCCAGCCGTACATCACCGCCGACCTGCGCAACGACACCTTTCGCGCGACGGACGTGCTCGAATGGCGCGGCCTCGCTTTTCAGGGCAAGCAAAACCGCGTCCGGGTCCAGCTTCCGCCCGTTGGTTCCTTCGCGCAGGGGGTCTGCGCCGTGGATTGGGTGGAACTCAATGGAAACCCCATCGACGGACGTTTCGTCGGGGCGGGCGACCTCCAGCCCGTCAATGACTGGAACATCGTCTTGAAAGCGCCCGACGCAGCGCAGCCGCCCCCGGCTCCGTTACGCGTCGTGGAATCCCACGACGAGCGAACCGTTTTCGCGCCGGTCCAACCGCGATGGACCGAAGATGGACGGGGCGGCATTACCCTTGAAGGCGACCGCCTGACGCTGCACTACGAACACGCCGACGCGGACCACGTCGCGTTCGACATCTACCGCGACGGCCAGCGGTGCGTCTCGGGGATTCGGCAGACACGCTGGACTGATCCCGATTCGGGCGACTACCGGGACGCCGTGCATTGCTACCGCGTCGCTGCCGTGGACGGACAGAGCGGCAACGCCTCCCACCTGACGCCAGCCCTTTCGTATCGTACCTCCGACCAGAGTCAAACGATCCCGGCGCAATCCCTGCGTGGCGACGACGCGTACCTGATCGACGGCCACCATTTCGAGCAATGGGGTCGACCCGGCCAGGAGCTTGCCACCGACGCTTTGACGGTGAACCGACGCGGGCGTTATCTCGTGCGCGCGGAATTCGCCAACGGGGCGGGTCCGGTCAACACGGGCCTGGCATGCGCGGTCAAAAAGCTGGAGGTCAGGAAGGCCGGCTCCGGCGAAACGGTGGCCGCCGGCTATCTGGTCATGCCGCAGTCCGGCAACTGGGCCCGGTACGATCTTTCCTCCGCCGTCCCGGCCGAGCTTCAGCCGGGAGAGCCATACGTTCTCCGCCTCTCGGAAGACGAGTATTGCCGCAACATGAGCTACCTGCAAAGCAACGTGCGCTACACGGCATTCACCGGCGGGGGGGAAGCGAGCTATAATCGCGTGAACTTGGCTGCCCTGCACCTGTTGTTCATGGCGGCGCGCTGAAAGCCGACCGACGACTCCACTCGTCACCGGGCCATGTTCACGCGGATGCTCCTGGTGACGTTGTCGCGTGCCGTGACCGTCCAGTTTCGGGTCACGACTCCCACCATCATCTCGCGTTCGGGAAGCGGCATCTCCCCCTCGACTTGATCCTGCCAGACTGTCACGACATCGCCATCCGTGGTTGCCTCATGATGGGTCAACGCGTACTCACCATCGTGGTAAGCAAAGCCGTCCCCGGAATCCTCGTGGAGCGTTCCGTGCGCCTGGCCGTCATCCGCCAGCCACGCGAGCAGCGTGAGCGGGCTGGAGGACGATTCGCCGGTGCTCTGTACCACGTCCTCCATCGGCACGATGGCACCGCCCCGCACCTTCAGCGTGGGTTGGAAGCCGTCCTCTTCCCGTTTGCCGTCGAGCAGGGAAACCTCATGCCAGACGCCCTTCGGCAGCTTGGGCGCGTCCGTCCAACGCGGCACCACGAGCAGATCCGGCCCGAACAAAAACGCCCGGTCCTCGGCACGGAGATCCGCGTCCTTCGGGTCCGCAAAGAACACTGGTTGCATGGTCGGCTCGCCGGTGATTGAGGCGTGGCACGCCAAGGTGTAAAGGTACGGCAGCAGCCGGTAGCGGCGACCGGTTCGTGGGCGGGCACAACACGCCGGCGTTGTAAAACGCGCATGACAGCACTGACAATTTTTGCTTTTGATGGCGGATGGCCGCTCGTCCGCCGCAAAAAATCGCTCTGCTTTCTAATGCGTACCCTGATCGAGTCCCCGAGTTTGGTCCAGAACGAGTGAGAGGTTGGGTTAGGTAGTATAGGTATCAGTTTCGGGGGTTGGATCAAGCTCTTGGTGTAAGCTTGATCTTGCTGCGTTATCGCGGTTCTTCCGCACTTTGTGTGGATTCGGCCTTTAGCGGCGACCATTACGATGTGAGCACCTCTGGCGTTTTGGCGAACTGGCCATGCACGCAAACCGCTTCCACACAAAGTGCGGAAGAACCTTCTTATCCGGGCAAGATCAGACTTTGAAAACAACCTGAGCTAAAACACCCTCACCCGTACACTCCGCCCGGTCGCGAAAACGCAGCAAGATCACACAGACTAACTCCCCAAGTGGCTCGAAAAGGTGGGTCTCGTCACTCCCGCCGCAGCGCAGGCGCTCTGGACCAAGAGCGAGGAACCTGTCGGGGAGTAGCTTTGAGCGGGGAAAGTCGCAAGGCCATCAGGGTTGGCAGGAAGTCGGATACGGCATGTACCTGATCGGAAAAATGCCCGTGCGCTGGTAGTACGCGCGCTCATGGTCCAGCGTTTCCTCAAGCTTCCAGAAACGCGCTGGCGCGTCGATCCGGATGGGCAACTCGCGCACGCGCGAGGTCATCCTGGCGGTAGGTCGCTTGGGCGGCCACAATGAACCGCAAGGGTGACGGACTGCCGGGTTGGCAGACGCTGTGGCGAGGCATGGCTCGACTGCCGATGTTGGTTGAGGGGTTATCGGTTGGGACGAAGTCGTTCTCGGGGATGACAAGGCATCTTGCCCTCTGGCCTCCGGGACGCCGGGTCCGAAGATCGCCGCGAGGACAAAGGTCAGACCGCGATGGGAACAGGCGGAGTCAATCCGCGCGAAAAGACATCTCATGGATCCGGAGGGGGATATCGGTGGACCTGCCCCCAAGGAGATATCACGGCGTCGCGGGAGATTTCCTCTGCACCAGCAACATTCGCCAGACCCCGTCGCGGGTGTAGTCCAGCGGACGGTCGGGATCAAGCTTGGTAATCGTGTAGTCTTCCGGCTTCAAGCGCAAAGACACCCACGAGGTATGCGGCACCTCGTGCACGAGAAAGGTGGGGTGCATCCGTAGAAACTCCTCGGACAGGACGATATGCTGGTGGAACAACTCGGCGTAATTGCGCCGCAAGGCGTCGAGAATTTTAAATTCCACTGTCGCGTGCCGGGAGTTTTGCGGATCGACGGCTACCTGCCAGTCGAGAAGGTAGTAATAACGATCAGCCTGCGGCGAATAGTGCTCGCGCGGCAGAAAGTCGTGCGAGCGCAGACAAACGATGGGCAGGTCGGCATGGCCGAAAGCCCCGTCGCTTTCGCCCGTGAGTGCGCGGTAATCGGGGCCGGGTTCGGTGATCAAGGCACTCCAGCAGAATACCACGACCCCCGACAGCAGCACCGTCGCGCCCCAGCGCGTGGACGAACCGAACGGTTTCATGAAAAAGGTGGCCAACTGTGCGAGGATGATCGCCCAACCGATGCTGACACCGATGACGTAGCGGGCCAGGAACAAGGGATTGGAAGGCACCAGCCGAGAAAACACCCAGAGGGCAATCTGCAAGCTGATCATCGCGACCGCGATTATCAACTGGCGGCGCACCGGCGGAGCGAGGAGTTGCCGGG
>CALMVM010000154.1:14026-15391 GCA_937873255.1 uncultured Verrucomicrobiota bacterium
GGATAGAAGTCGCTCCCCCCGTAGACCACGCCCGGGATGTCGCGCAACTCGGGCACGGGGACCCAACTATGGGGATTGTTCAAGTCCGCCTGTCGCAGCAGTTGCCGGAGCCAGAGCAGCAGAGCCAGCCAGCCGACGGGATAGCTCAGTGCCGTCGGCCAGCGCCAGCGCCGCAGGATGACCCAATCGCCGCAGACGACGGCCGCGCCGAGGGCCGCGCTGTAAACCCCACCCAGCGGGTGGCAGAGCACCAACGCCGCCTGCGTGAGCGTGTTCGCCACGAGCAACCCTTTGCCGGGTCGCACGGATTCCCCCAGGCGCACCGCGAGCAAGGCCGCCAGCGAGATCAGGGCAAAGAGCACCCCGTAAAAGCGCACGTTGCAATTTTCAAAACGGATGACGTGACTGGTTCCGAGCGTCAGCGCGAGGGCCAGGGCCGTCGGCCAGAAGTCGTAAACCCGCCGGAGCAATTTCCACAGCAACGCGAGCGCGATGCAGAAGGCCAGGGACGTGAACAGCCGCAGGGATAGCTCCTGCACGCCGAAGACCGCGGCCCACGCCCGCACCAGGAAGTAGTAGAGCGGCGGAGCGCCGTCGGCCTGGTCGCCCGAAGCGGCGAGCATGTGACTCAACGAAGGGTCCTGGATCAGGTCGAACGAGTAGAGTTCGTCGACCCACATGGGCGAGTGGCGGCTGTGGACGATGCATCCGTAGATCAGTGCCAGCCAACCGGTCGCCAGAAACAGCCAGCTTGCCAAGCCTGTATTGCGCTTCGTCATTGTCCGCCGATTAGAACTTCCTTTCCGCGTGGACGCGAGAAAGTTCTTTCCCCTCTCGAATCCGAAGGCGAACAGGGGCGGATGGAAGCAGAACCCGCCTTCCAGACTCAACCGAGCGACGAGGAGCGAAGCAAAATTTCGGTGTCCTCCTAACGTCGGCGCGCGCCGACCAGTTTCTGCAACGCGATGAAAACCAACAGCAGCACGCCCACCGCAATCCGCGTCCACCAGGTGTTCAGGTTACCCTGAAAGGTGATGAGCGTCTGGATCAGGCCGAGGATGAGCACGCCCATGAGCGTGCCCGGGACAAAGCCGACGCCGCCGGTCAGCAGCGTGCCCCCGATGGCCACCGCCGCGATGGCGTCCAGCTCCGAGCCGACGAACGACGCCGGGTTGCCCGACTGCATGTAGAACGTCGCCACGCAGCCGCCCAACGCCGAGAGAAATCCGGCCAGCGCGTACACGCCGATCTTCGTGGCACCCACCGGCAGGCCCATCAGCACGGCGGAACTCTCGCTCGAACCGATGGCGTAGATGTTGCGCCCGAAGCGCGTGTAGACCGCCACGACCGGCGCCGCGAGCACGA
>CALMVM010000155.1:0-6592 GCA_937873255.1 uncultured Verrucomicrobiota bacterium
AAATCTAGTTCCTTGATGAGGTGAGAGAGTAGGACGAGGCTGATGGCGACCGCCCGGGCCAGATCGAGTCCGATCCGGCGGGTGTCGGCCGACGGTTGAACCGCCACCGTCTCCCCGTCCGGGCGCGGCGGGGTGGGGGATGGTTCCCGGGTGCTGACCGTCCGGTGTGGGGAGAGGACGGGGAGCATGGGATGATGGGTGATCGACGGCGGGCGAAGCCGTTCTCCGAGCAGGAATCGGCCCACGTTACCGCGCGACCGCGTGCGTCGGCAGGCCGTCGATGCTCACGTTGTTTTTCTCGCGCCAGTACGCTTCGAGGCCGTCCGGTCCCAGTTTCGTGCTCCAATCCGGCAGCAGCGTCCGCTCGCCGGCGAAATCGAAAAGCGGCACCCCGAAGCCGCACGAGGTCTGCACACTGTCGATGCGCAGCACGACGATCTGGCGTTGGCCGGCCATGGGCTCGAAGTGGGTCAGCAGTTTCGTCCATTCCGCTTCGCGCGGCCGGACGACGCATCCCTGACCATAGAGTCGCAGGATGAGCGGGGCTCCGTCGAACGCGCAAAACATGATCGTCATGCGCCCGTTCTCGCCGAGGTGCGCGGCGGCCTCGTTGCCGCTGCCGGTCAGGTCGAGATAGGCGACGGTGTGGTGATCCAGACAGCGAAAGGTGTCGATGCCCTTGGGTGAAACGTTGACGCGACCGGCGGCCGGCGCGGTCGCCGTGAAGTAAATTTTCTGCGCGGCGATGAAACCGACCAGCCGGTCGTCGAGCGCGGGAAGCATCTTGCCCATGGGGCAACCCTACCAAAGCCTAGACCGAACCGGCAAGCGCGACGCCCTGCACCCGGCGCAATCCCACGTCGCCGACCCGCAGGCCGAGGGCGCGCTCGACGACGGGCAGGAACCGGTCGCTAGCGTCGGTAAGTGCCACCTGAAGCGTGCCGGTGTGCGTTTCCGGCGCGGCGAGACCGGCCGAACGCAACAGGTCGCGCACGGCCAGCGCGCAGTTGTCGGCGGAATCGACCAGACGCACTCCCGGACCCGCCTGCCGCGCGATGGCTTCCTTCAGCAACGGATAATGCGTGCAGCCGAGGATCAACGTGTCGATGTCCGCTTCCAGCAACCCGCGCAGGTAGCGCGCGATGTGCTGGTCCGTGAGTGGGTCTTCGAGCAGGCCCTCCTCGATCAACGGCACGAGCAGCGGACAAGGCGCGGCGTGGATTTCCAGGCCGGGCGAAAGTTTGCGCAGGGCGCGTTCGTACGCCCCGCTGGAGATCGTGGCGTGCGTGCCGATGACGCCGACCCGGCCGTTTCGCGTCGCCGCCACGGCCGCCGCCGCGCCGGGCGCGATGACGCCGAGCACGGGCACTTTCAGCGCGTCCTGCAAACGCGGCACGGCGAGCGCGGTCGCGGTGTTGCACGCCACGACGACGGCTTTCGCGCCCTCGGCGAGTAGCAGGCCGGTCAACTCGAAACTGTACCGCTCGACCGTCGCCGCGCCCTTGTTGCCGTAAGGAATGCGCGCGTTGTCGCCGAGGTAGAATATTTCCTCCGACGGCAGGAGGCGCCGCAAGGCACTGACGACCGTCAGACCCCCGACGCCGGAATCGAAGACGCCAATCGGCCGCTGGCGCGCGTTGCCGGTGTCATTGGTTGCGGGTTGTGGGTTAGGGGTTGTGGGATTCAAGGGCGAGAAAGTGTGCCCGAGTTCTCACGACTCACAACCCACAACTCCTCGGTCCGCGTCAATTGCGCGGCACGACGACGGTCGGACCCTTGCCCGATGGCGACGGGGACGCCGATTGCATCTGCTGTTGTTGCATCTGCCGCACGCGGTTGACGACCTGATCCATCGGCACCGTCGCGCCGATGGACGTGACGCCGCCCTCCGTCTTGACCTGCCCGGGCGTGATGCTCAGCGATGGGTGGTCGCCGCCCGTGCTGCCGTTGACGAGCATCGGCGGCTGGCCGGGTGCGTTCGTGGCGTTCTGATAATTCTGGATCGCCAGCGCGATGGCCTCCGCCTCGGCCTGCCGGTAGGCAGGCTGCGCGATGCGGGATGCCTCGGAAGGGTTGCTCACGAAGCCACCCTCGATCAAGACTCCCGGGATCTTGCAGAGCCTCAGGACGCAAAACCGCGCGCGCTTGATGCCACGGTCGTACATCGGCAGGCGGTTGAGCAGGGAGGCATGCATCGCGGTGGCGAGCGCCATGTTCTCGGGGTCCGCGCCGTTGCCCGGATGTTGGATGAGGCACGAGGCCGTCGGGCTGTCGTCGCCCGTCGAGGGCACGAAACGCGGGGCCATCGTGTAGGTCTCGATGCCGGTGGCGGACTCGCTGCCGGCGTTGAAGTGGATGCACACAAAGATGCCGTCGGGGAACTGGTTGGCGAACGCCGCGCGCTCCTGGAGCGGGATAAAGGTGTCGTCGTGGCGCGTCATCTCCACGCGCAGGCCGCGCTTCTGGAGGAGTTCGCGCAATCGCAAGCCCACATCGAGGGCGAGGTCTTTCTCGTTGCCGTAGACGCTCGTCGCGCCGTGGTCGTACCCGCCGTGGCCGCAGTCGATGATCACCGTGTGGATCGCCATCGCGCCGCGAATCCGGTTGGGCCGCAGCACGGGCTCGACGAGTTTGGTCAGGTCGAGCCGGGAAAGCAGGACGTTGTCGCCCGAACTCACGAGGTCGCTGCTCATGATGAACTTCACCCCGTTGATGATGAGTTCCTTCGAGCCCGCGTCGCCGCGGATCGTGCAACCCGGCGAGGAAAGCATCACCATGCGGCCTTCCTGCTGATATTGGAGGCGGTAGAACTCCGCCACGTTGCGCATCGTCAGGTAATCGCGGTTTTCGTACCGGACGATGTTCCACGCGTCCGCCCGCGCCCGACCGGCGGGGATCGCCGTCACCCCCGCGATGAACAGCGCGAGTGGAAGGAAACGTCGGAGACGGCGCGTCATGGCAGGGCGAGGCTGGCGAAAAGCGGGCGGATTGGCAAGGCTAGAGTGCTCGAACGTCCGTAAGAGCAGGTTGGCGGCCAAAACGTTCACCCATTTTTCCGGCCGTCCGCCTATGATTCGATTTTCGGCCCGGCTTTGGCTGGCGTCGGGTGCAGCGCCACGTCGGCGTTGCGGTCCGTGAAATAACGCACGGACCACTCGCTCGGGAACAGCACGACCGTCTGCCCGTCGGTGTCCTCGGCCAGCGCCGCGCCGGTGGGCAGTTTCAGGTCGGAGAGCCGGCCGGCGTCGAAGTCGGGATCGAGCCAGCGCACACGGTCCCACGCAGCGGTTTCGAGACGGGATTCCGCGCCGTATTCGCTCTGGAGCCGGTATTGGACCACCTCGAACTGGAGCGGGCCGACCGCCGCGAGCAGCGGCACCTTGATGATCGAGTCGCGCAGGTTGAACACTTGGATGACGCCCTCTTGCAAAAGCTGGTCCAGCCCCTGGCGGAACTGTTTATATTTCGCCGTCTGCGGGTTGCGCAGGTAGGCAAAACACTCCGGCGCGAACCGAGGGATCTCGTCGTAGATGAACTCGTCCTGGTCGCTGAGCGTGTCGCCGATGCCGAACGCGTCGTGGCCGACCAGTCCGACGATGTCGCCGGGGAACGCTTCGTCCACGATCTCGCGTTCCTGGGCGAATAACTTCTGCGGCGAGGAGAGCCGCACCTTCTTGCCGGTGCGCAGGTGGGTGACGGTCATGTCGCGCTCGAACTTCCCCGAGCACACCCGCACGAACGCGATGCGGTCGCGGTGGCGGGGGTCCATGTTCGCCTGGATCTTGAAGACGAAGCCGGAGAACGTCGGTGCCGTCGGCGGCAGAAACGCGGCTCCGCCGTCGCCGGCTTCCGCGCCCGTCGGCAGGGGGACGGTCGCCGGCCGGCGGTCGGCGCGTTCGCCCTCGCGCAGGGAACGGCGGAGCATCGTGCGGCCGGCGGGCGCGGCGGAATATTTCAGGAAGCCGTCGAGCAGGAGTTGGACGCCGAAATTATTCGCCGCGCTGCCGAAGAACACCGGCGAAAGCTCCCCCCGCAGCACCGCCTCGGGATCGAACGGCGCGCCGGCCATGTCGAGCATCTCGATTTCCTCGCGGGTCTTCGCAAAGGTGGCGTCGTCCAGCCGTTCGCGCACCACCGGGGAATCCAGGTCGCTGATCTCCAACGGCGCACGGTACGCCCCGCCCACGGTGCGCTCGAAAAGGTGGACCTGTTTCTCGAAACGGTCGTACACCCCGCGAAATTCCGCGCCCATCCCGAGCGGATACACCATCGGGCAGGTGGGCATCCCGAGGATGCTTTCGAGTTGGTCCAACAGGTCGAGCGGCTCGCGCGCGGGCCGGTCGAGCTTGTTCATGAAGGTGAAGATCGGCACGCCCCGGCGCTTGCACACCTCGAAGAGTTTGCGCGTCTGCGGCTCGACGCCTTTGCCCGCGTCGATGACCATGATCGCGGCGTCCACGGCGGTCAGCACGCGGTAGGTGTCCTCGGAAAAGTCCTGATGGCCCGGGGTGTCGAGGAGATTGACCCGATAGCCCGAGTAATCGAATTGCAACACGGTCGAGGACACCGAGATGCCGCGCTGTTTTTCGAGTTCCATCCAGTCGGAGGTCGTCGCGCGCTGCTTGCGCCGGGCGGTGACACTTCCGGCGAGCTGGACCGCGCCGCCATAAAGCAGGAGTTTCTCGGTCAGCGTCGTCTTGCCGGCGTCCGGGTGGCTGATGATGGCGAAGGTGCGCCGGCGGGCGATTTCGTTGGAAAGGTTCGGGGTCACGGCTTTGGGAAGGGATACTTTACATGAAAACCCTCGCTCTGTCCCACGTCCCACGCGCATGGCGGTCAGCGTTCCGTCTCAGGGTCGGGAATGCGCGTGAAGGCGATGCGCATCGGGGTGTAGTCGAGAGCCCCGTGTGCGCCGCCGAAATAAACCGTGTTCTTGCCTTCCTTGATGTTGAGCCGGTCCACGGAGGCGAGCAGGGCGGCCTTGCGTTGCCGCTGTCCACGGTCGAAGAGCGGCAGCACGCCGGTTTTTTCCTCGCGCAGACCGAACAGATTGACCCCCACGCCGAGCAGCGCGTCGCAGGCTCCCGGCGGCCGGCGGCCCCAAAGCCGTTCGAGGGTCTGGAGGAGGTCGATGGTGTCCTGCGTTTCGGTGAAACGGACTTCGTCGCTCCAGTCGGCCAGCCCGCCCGACGAACGGATGTAAACGCCCATCCCGCCCGCGAGGTGGCCCAACGAACGCAGGCGCATCGCGGCCTTCTGCGTCAACCGGTGCAGGACGCTGCGCGCGCCGGCTTCGTGGCGGAGTTCGGGCGGGAGGATGTGGCTGTGGCCGAGCGTGCGGCGGCTGGTGTCGCGGTGAAAGGTGGGCTTGCCGTGCAGGGCGGCGTGGAAGCGTTCGCCCTCGATGCCGCCCCAGATTTCGCGGAGCATCTCCGGGGAAGCGGCGCAGAGGTGTTCGACGGTTTCGATCAGGCGGACGCGCAGCCGGGTTTCCATGCGCGGGCCGATGCCGTAGAGGTCGCGGAGCCGGAGGGGGAAGAGTCGGTGCGGCAGGTCGTCGGGCGTGATCGTCACGAGTCCGTCGGGCTTCTCCATGTCGCTGGCGGTCTTGGCCAGGAAACGATTCGGGGCGAGGCCGACCGAACAGGTCAACAGCGGGCTGATTTTCGCGGCGACGGCTTCCTTGACGCGCAGGGCAAGCCGCCGGGCGGGTTCGGGCTCCATCCATTCGCCCCAGAGCGGGCAATGCACCTCGTCGATGGACTCGACCTCCGCCGAGATGCCGCATTCCTCGATGACCTCATTCATTCTCCGGTGGCAGCGCACGTAGACTTCCGGCCGCGCCTCGACGATTTCCAGATCGGGGCACAGGCGGCGGGCCTCGTGGACGGGCGTACCCGTCTTGATGCCGTAGGGCTTGGCCTGCCGGCTGGCGGCGATGCAACAGGTCGTCTCGGCCAGGAGCGGCACGACGGCAATCGGCCGGCCGCGCAGGCGGGGCCGGCAGACCTGCTCGACGGAGGCGAAGAAGCCGTCGAAGTCGATGAACATCGAGTGCAGGAAGGTCTTGCCCACAAGGCATGCTTAACGCATTGTTCAATTTTGTTCAACCTCGTTCGGTACAGGCGAAGTGCGGGCTGGATTTCTGTGGACCGCGCGCTATTCTCTTGTGGCCATGCACGATCTTGCGACCCCGAAGCCGAAGAAGGCCAAGCGCCGGGCGGTGCGTTGCCCGGCCGTCGGGGAAACTGCTGACGTTGAAGAAGCTTTCGAGATGGTGGTGCGACTGCGACCGGTGATCCGGCTGACTCACCGGCAGTTGGAGAATTTTTGCGCGCTGAACTCGGATTTGCGGATCGAGCAAACGGCGGGAGGAGAACTCATCATCATGCCGCCGGTTTTCAGTGAAGGTAGTCACAAAAACTTCACTCTTGTCGGCCTGTTCTTCGCCTGGGCGGAGAAGATGGGCGGCGGCCGGTTTTTCGATTCGTCGGGAGGTTTCCGGCTGCCAAACAAAGCCATGCGTTCGCCGGATGTTTCGTGGGCGGCCCAGGAGCGGCTAGACCGCTTGTCGCCGGAAGATCGGGAAGGC
>CALMVM010000155.1:6602-15506 GCA_937873255.1 uncultured Verrucomicrobiota bacterium
GAGCTGCGCTCGCGTTCCGACCGCCTGCCGAAGTTGCAAGCGAAGATGGCCGAGTATATCGACAACGGCGCGCGGCTGGGTTGGCTGATCGCCCCACTGAAAAAACAGGTATTTATCTATCGCCCCAACGCGCCGGTGGAGCATCTGCAAAACCCGGCGACGCTCTCGGGCGATCCGGTGTTGGCGGGTTTCACGTTGGACCTGGCGCGAGTTTGGTAGGCCGGCGCTTCGCGTCGCCGGCCGGATGTACGTCACGACCGCACCCGCGCCGGTTTCGCGCGGGAACCCACCGCTTTTCTTTTTCAACTTTTAGATTCTTCCTTTCCATGGATTCCACCCACGAAATCCCCAAAGCTTACGAACCTGCCGCCGTCGAGGCCAAATGGCAGGCGCGTTGGAACGACGCCGGCTGCTTCACCGCGCACCCGGAGAAAGTGTCCGCCGCGCGCCCGGCGTTCTCCATCGTCATCCCGCCGCCGAACATCACCGGCGTGTTGACCCTCGGCCACGTCCTCAACAACACGATTCAGGACATCCTCGCCCGCCGCGCGCGCCAGACCGGCCACGAGGTGCTCTGGCTGCCCGGCACCGACCACGCCGGCCTCGCCACGCAGAACGCCGTGGAAAAAGTCCTCCGCAAAGAGGAAAAACTCACCCGCCACGACCTCGGCCGCGAGGAATTCCTGCGCCGCACCTGGGAATGGCAAAAGAAACACGGGCGCATCATCATCGACCAGCTCAAGGCCCTGGGCTGCTCGCTGGATTGGTCACGCGAGCGGTTCACATTGGACGAAGGGTATGCCGCCGCCGTGCAGGGGGTATTCGTGGACCTTTACAACAAGGGCTACATCTACCGCGGCCGGCGAATGGTGAACTGGGACCCGCAGGCGTTGACCGCCGTGTCCGACGAGGAAGTGGAATCGCGCCCGCAGAAATCTTCGCTGTACTTCGTGAAGTACGAGGTGGTGGACGAGCCCGGCCGTTTCCTGGAAGTCGCCACGACGCGGCCGGAAACGATCATGGCGGACCTCGCGGTGGCCGTGAATCCGACGGACCCCCGCTACGCCGACCTCGTGGGAAAAAGCGTGTGGCGGCCGTTCCCGCGCGCGGCGATCCCGGTGATCGCCGACACCGCCGTGGACCTCGCGTTCGGCACGGGCGCGCTCAAGATCACGCCCGCGCACGACAAGCTCGACTTCGAGATCGGCCAGCGCCACGGCCTGGGTGTGGTCGATGCACTCCATCCCGACGGTCGGATCAACTGCCCCGCCGTGCCGGAACTCGACGGCCTGGACCGTTTCGCCGCGCGCAAAAAGGCCGGCGAAATGCTCTCCGAGGCCGGCTTGCTCACCAAGGAGGAGCCGCACGAGAACAACGTGGGCGTGAGCGAGCGTTCGCAGGCCGTCATCGAGCCGCGCCTGAGCGAACAGTGGTTCCTGCGCTACCCGAAGACCGCCGAAGCCCTCGCGGCCGTGCGCGATGGGCTCATCAAGATTTTCCCGCAGCATTGGGAAAAGGTGTACGCGCAATGGCTGGAAAACATCCAGGACTGGTGCGTGAGCCGGCAGGTGTGGTGGGGCCACCGCATCCCGGCGTGGTACGGACCCGAAGGCGAAACGCGCGTGCAACTCGATTCGCCCGGCGAGGGTTGGACGCAGGACCCCGACACGCTCGACACGTGGTTTTCGTCGTGGCTGTGGGCCTACGAGACGATGGACGCCGAGACCCGCGCGAAGTTTTACCCGACCGACGTGCTCGTGACCGGGCCGGACATCATTTTCTTCTGGGTCGCACGGATGATTATCGCGGGGCTGGAGTTCAAGCCGGGCCGGACGCCGGCCGACGCGGACAACATCCCGTTTCGCAACGTGTACTTCACCGGCCTGATCCGCGACGCGAAGGGCCGCAAGATGAGCAAGTCGCTGGGCAATTCGCCCGACGTGCTCGACCTGATGGCGCGTTTCGGCGCGGACGGCGTGCGCTTCGGCCTGTTGCGGATCGCGCCGCAGGGCCAGGACATCCGCTTCGACGAAAAACAGATCGAGGAAGGCCGCAACTTCGCCAACAAGATCTGGAACGCCGCGCGCTTCTACCAGATGCAGGAACCCGCCCTGCCGCGCGGCGCGCGAATCTCCTACCGACCCGCGCCGTACGTGCTAGACATCGAGGCCAAGCTGCGCGACACGCAGATCGCCGTCGAGGCGGCGTACAAGGAATTCCGCTTCAGCGAGGCGGCGCAACGGCTCTACGACTTCTTCTGGACCGATTATTGTGACTGGTTCGTGGAAGCCGCCAAGGCGGACATTATCGGCGTGGAGAACGTCTCCGAAGGCGGGCGCGTGACCGAGCGGGCGATTGCCAAGCACGTCGCGCTCTTCACGATGTACCGCGTGCTGACGGAGTTTCTCGCCCTGGTGCATCCGTTCATGCCGCACCTGACCGAGGAACTCGCCGAGCGCCTGAGCTTCCCGCCGCGACCGGCGACGCACCCCGCGACGACGGAGGATTTGCACGACAAGGATTTATCCACGCTGGACGAGGCCGGGGAAAACAAACCGCGCCGCCGCCGGTTCCTCACGACGCAACGCCTCGGCGGCCCGCTGGGTCTGTCCGGCACGGCGGAGGAGGTGGCGCAGGCGCGGTTCGTGACGAATGACCTTTACGACGCCGTGCGCGCTGCCCGCAACCTGCGCGCCGAATACGGCGTCGCCACGAACAAGCCGGCGCGTTTCATCCTGAAACTGCGCGAGGAACTTCTGGAGGATGCCTTCGCTTTCGCCGCGACGATCCGCGCGCTCACGCGCATGACCAACGCCGAGGAAATCGCGCTCAGTCCCGATTACCTCGCCCCGCGCGGCACGCCGTCGGCCCGCACGCCGTTGGGCGACCTGTTCATGCCGCTGGCCGGGTTGGTGGACGTGGAGGTTGAACGCGCGCGGCTGGAAAAGGAAATGACCAAGGCCCAGGGCGAACTCGACGCCGCCAGCCGCAAGCTGGCCAGCCCGCAGTTCGTCCAGGGCGCGCCGCCCGCCGTCGTGGAGGAACACCGCCGCCGCCAGACCGACGCCGAGGCGCGCTTGGGCAAGCTGCGCGGCATGCTCGAAGCCCTCGCCGGCGGCCGGACGGATGGTTAAAGAATCCCCGGACCGATCACGCGGCTTGGAGGTCGGCCGCCACGTAGCGAGCGTTGTTCAATACAGCATCGCTCGCTTCCACCGGAATTTGTTTGATCAACTCGCGAATGCTGAATTCCTGCTGTCCCACCATCTCGATGCCGACGATCTCGCCTTGGGCGTCGAAATCGATCATGACAAGACCTTGAGCCGGTCCGAAGGGTTCGGTGCGAGCGACCGGAGTGGAACGCAGCCGCACATAGGCAGCCGTTGCTTCTGTGTCTACTTCCACCACCGGCGGTTCTGTGATCTGGATGACTGGGTTTTTAAAGCCTGTCTTCCCAATATCCTGTGATGATCCAGCATTCATCGTTTTTTGTTTCTGCTACTACGACGAGAAGTTTAGGACCAAACTTGCGGAAGAACAACCAGATCATCCCACCGTGATTCCCGCGACGTGGCGGAGTTTTTGAGGATGGAGCCCGGTTCGTTGATGGCAAGGATTGCTTGGTCACGAGTAAAGCCACGCTGCCTTGCCTGTTTTTCGAGGTGAACAGTGTTTTGGATGTTCAATGGCGGCGGAGGTGACTGTGAGTCGCATCATCACCGTGGTCTGTGTGCTGCCCGCAAGTTTGATTCGTCCCGGCAAGTTCGTGGCACCGAACCGTTCCCGTCATGCACGGCGTTGATTCACTTGCGACCCGGTGGCCGGACAGGTAAGATGTCCATGCCCAACCACCGAGCCGTCCCAACGTTTCCCCGCCGAAACCATCCGAATGGAAAGTCCCGCAGAACTGAAAGAAAATCTCAAGAAGTTGATCGTGGAGCGTCTCAACCTCATCGATATCACCCCCGAGGACATCGGGGACGAGACCCCGCTGTTCAAGACCGGCCTGGGATTGGATTCCATCGACGCGCTGGAACTGACCCTCAACGTCGAAAAGGAATACGGCGTCAAGGTCGCCAACAGCGAACAGGCGCTCCAGGCGTTTCAGAGCGTGGCCACGCTGGCCAGCTTCATCGAGCAGCGGCGGCAGCCCGTGACCTGAACGGCTACCCGCCGTTCGCGCAGTAATGGGGCCGGAACGCGCCCTGCTTTTTGAGGATTGATCCGCCCGCCGGTGGCCGGCTAAGCTGAACCCCCGAACTCGATGACTTCCACCGTTCTTGCCCCGCCTACTCCGAGCGCGGGCACGCCCGCCGCCGGTCCGTTGTTCGCGCCGGCCATCAAGAAGTCCCCGGCCGTTGCGTCGGCGGTGTCGTTGGCGGCGAGCGGTTGTATCACCCCATTGGGCGACGCCCGCGCGACGACCGATGCCCTCCTGCGCGGCGAGACGGCACTGCGTCTGCATCCGGTGCTCGGCTGCGACGGCGGCGACCGTGTCCCGCTGGCGCTTTGCAACGAATGGCAGCCGCCCACTGGCGACGTGCCTCGCTGGGCCGACGTGTTCTTTGCGATGATAGCCAACGTGCCCGCGCGTCCGTGGGGGACGGCGCGGTTCCCGGTGTTCATTGCCAGCAGCAACTTCGGCATCGACAACCTCTACGCGCACCACCGCCACCCGCGCGAGGGGCAGCTCCCCTTCATCCTGCCGCAACGGCTCACGGCGTTTTTCACGCAACGGCTCGGGTGGGGGAACAATGTCAGCCATTATTCGCACGCCTGCGTGTCGGCGAACCTCGCCCTGCTTTACGCGTCCCGCCAGGTGACGACCGGACTGGCCGAGGAAGCGCTCGTGGTGTCGTACGATTTCCTGAGCCCGTTTGTGACGGGTGGTTTCCACGCGATGAAAATCCTCACCGGCGAGATGCCCGCTCCGTACGCGGACCGGCCGTTCGGAGCCATCGGCCTCGGCGACGGGGCGGCGTTCGCGGTGATCGCGCCCGGCGATGCTCTCGGGGGCGACGGCCTCCGGCTGGAAGGCCAGGAAGGATTCAACGAGATGTATCACTTCACCGGCAACCACCCGGATGGCTACGGCATGGCGCAACTCGGCGCGCGGATGCGCACGGCGGCGGCCGGACGGCCCGTGTGGGTGAAGGGCCACGGCACCGGCACCATCGAGGCGGGGCGGCTGGAGGCGCGCCACATGGCGGAATGTTTCCCCGACGCGCCGCTCGTGGGTTGGAAGGGCGCGCTCGGGCACACGTTGGGCAGTTGCGCGCTGGTGGAGTTGGCCATCGCGGGCGAGTGCGTTCGCCAGGGACGCGCGCCGGGGACCGTGGGGATCACAGGAACGTGTTTCACGCCGCAGGTCGCCACGGAGGCGTTCGAGATTGGAAGTTACGCCGGGGTGGTCCTCAATGCCTTCGCGTTCGGCGGGGCGCACTACGCGTGTCTGCTTTGTTATGATTAGACGTTACGTGCTGCGCGCGGCGGCCGAGGGGCCGTTCGACGGCGCGACGCCGGATGACCGCGCGCGGGAGTGGACGAAAAACTTCCCGCCCAACGCCGTCCGCCGCATGACCAAGCTCGGTCTCATGCTCGGCGCGGCGTTGCGCGATTTCACGGTCGACCCGGACGACGCCGTGGTGTACGCGACGACGTTCGGCGAGACGATCACGCTGGCGCGTTACCTGGAGAGTTTTCCGACGGCGAGCCCGCTGTTTTTTCAAACGAGCATCCATCCGAGCGCCATCGAGCAGGTGCTCATCAACCGCGCCTGTCCCGTGCGCGAACTCACGCCGCTGGCCGGCCAGCCCGACCTGAGCGCGCACGCCGCGCTGACCGCGCTGCTGACCCCCGGTGAACGGGTGCTGCTCACCGGCGGCGAGGAGGTGGGTTCATGGATGCGCCAGCTCGATGCGGCCTCGAACATCGGCTTCGCCTTCGCGCTCGAACTCGGCGGCCCCGCGCAAGGCGTCGGCGGCCAACGGCCCCCGGGGGCGGAGGGGGAACTTTGCTGGAGCGAGGAGGGTCTCGGTGCCCCACCGAAGGGGTCTGACGGAGCGGCGGTAGCGGGCGATTTGTCCCAGCTTTTCGACGCCGTGAGCGGACGCCGGGCGATGCGCTTGCCTTGCCCATCCGGTGGCGAGATCGCACTGACGTGGTTCTGAAGCGATCCGTGCTCTGGGGAGAGAGCAGGTCACACGCGTCACGCGACGGTTTCGGGTGGCGGGTTGTCCTGCACGAGTCGTGGACCATCAATCCTTCTGTCATCCTGAGGCGAGTTCTGCGAGCCGAAGGACCTCGCCGCGTGGTACTCGCTTGCCATTCACTTTCAACCCGACCTGACAGTGGCCTTTCCCTCAGGCACCGGGATGGCGGTACGCCTGCACCTTTCGGCGAGGTCCTTCGGCTCGCAGAACTCGCCTCAGGATGACAGACATTTTGGTGTGCTACCCGCCGCTTGCCACCCGCAAAAACGTTTTCACCACGCTTGGGCCTGAATTTTCTGCTGTCTTCCGGCGTCGATTCCTGATTTGCTTCCGCGCCTGACCTCCCCGGCGGCCGGGGCATTCCCATGCACTCAACGGGTCTTTACCTCCTGATTTTCGCGGTGTTCGTGGTGCTGCCCGTCGCGGTCGGCGCGCGGCGGGGGTTTGCCCGCGCCCGTTCGCGGTCGGGCGCGCCAATGGACAAGAACCCGGGGCCGGACGGCGGCTACGTCTGGTTGTCGTGGGCGTTGCGGCATCTGCCTGAGCCGTTCATGCGCGCCTTGATGCAAGTCGGAACGACGGTCGGTTACTGGACCCTGCCCGGCCAGCGCGCCCATTCGCACGAATACCTGCGCCTGATCCTGGGACGCGAACCGACCCACCGCGAGGGGCGGGCGCATTTCTTCGCCTACGTGGAGTTCCTGATCCTGCGCCTGCAAATCTGCGACGGCCGCCAGCCGAAGCTGCGTTTCGCCGAAGGGCAGGGGGACGAACTGCGCGCGCTCATCGCCTCCGGCAAGCCGGCGCTCTACGGCACGATGCACGTCGGCCGCTCCGACCTCGTCGGGTTTTTCCTGGGTGACTTCGGCGGCCATGTTCACATGATCCGCAAGCAGGTCGGCAACTCCGAGGACACCGAGGGGCTCGCGCGGCGCTACGCCAAGAGCGTGACCTTCATCTGGATCAACGATTGGAGCCGCCTTATTCTGGCAATGAATGACGCCCTGCGCGCCGGGCATTCGCTGGCGATGCAATGCGACCGGCCGGAATACAGTTCCAAGCTGGAGGGGTTCCAGTTCCTCGGCGCGCGGCGGCTGTTTCCGTTCACGATCTATCATCTGGCGATCATGCACGGACTCCCGGTGATTTTTTCGTACGCCGTGCCGGACGAGGCGAATCCGGAAATCACCGTCGTCCACGTCCTGCCGATGTATCGTCCGCAGCCGGAAGCGGACCGGCAGGAGAATTTTGCGGCGGCGCGCACGCATTTCCAGGCCGTGCTCGATACCATCGAAGCGCAGTTGCGGCGCACGCCCTATCTGTGGTTCAATTACACCCCGATGAATCCTCCGTGCGCCGACCCGGGGCAACGCGTTCCCTCCGGCCGCAGGCCCCGCCGCTTGGTGGCCCGCGCCGTAACCGCCGACGGGATTCGTCCGGGCGCGTAACATGAACCCCACCGGCACGCTGCCCCCGGTCAGGGCGTCCGCCGCCGTCGCGGCCCCCGTGGACCGGCGCTCGATCTTGCGCAAGGCGTTCGATTGCGCCCGGGTCATGTCCGGCTTCGCCGTCTACGGGCTGTTGTCCCTGCTGAGCATCCCGCCGTGTCTCGTGGTGGCGCTCTGCGTGCGCGACCGCCGACGCCGGCGCGGACTCTGCCAGGGAATAATCCACCGGTGCGTGTCGCTGTACGCCAGATACACGGAATGGTCCGGCATCTTCCGGGTCAACCTCCCGGAGATCGAACGGCTCCGGTCGATGCGCGGCACAGTCCTCGCGCCGAACCACGCCAGCCTGATGGACGCCACCCATTTCCTGGCGCGGTTGCCCCGGCTCGTCTGCGTGATGAAAAAGAGCATCGTCAGTAACCCGGTCATGGGCATCACCACGAGTCTGGCGGGCTACCTCCCGCTCGAACACGGCACGGAATTCATCCGCCGGGGGCGCGATGCACTGACGGAAGGCAGCAACCTGCTCGTCTTTCCCGAAGGCACGCGCACCGTCGAGCCGCCGGTGAACTCCTTCAAGACCGGCTACGCCCTGATGGCTTCGCTGGCCGGCGCGCCCGTGCAGGCGGTTTTCATCGAGATGCCGGTGCTCTTCATGAACAAAAACTGGCCGCTGTGGAAGACGCCGCCGCTGCCGCTGCCCATCAATATTTTATTGGGCGAGCAGTTCCGTGTGCGTCCGGGCCAGAGCGCAAGGGCGTTCAGCGCGGAACTGGAGACTTATTTCCGCCGCGAACTTGGACCCACCGCGACGCGGGGGGTCCGGCGCAATCGGTCGGTGTCGTGCTGATATACCTTTCCGGGCGTACGCGCGTCTCTTAGCCCCGGCAGGGGCGGAAGACTTTAGCCCACGGCGTGAGCCGTGGGATCTTGACGCGCCAACGTTTCAGCCCCGGCAGGGGCGTAAGAAAACCGGCAAAATCGTCCCCAAAACGCCCGCGTCTTTTCTTACGCCCCTACCAGGGCTGTGACAGAAGGCAACCCTTTTCCCACGGCTCGCGCCGTGGGCTAAATTCTTACGCCCCTGCCGGGGCTGTGGAATGACGCGCAACACCAAAAACTCTACGCCGCCTTCGCGCCGAGGTTGTTCTCCAAGAACCACCGGTACGCGCTGCGGATGCCGTCGGGCAGCGCGATCTTCGGCTCCCAGCCCAACGCACGGATGCGCGAGTTGTCCATCAGCT
>CALMVM010000155.1:15516-15825 GCA_937873255.1 uncultured Verrucomicrobiota bacterium
CTGGCTCGTGTCCCAGACGATTTCGCCGTCGTAGCCGACCGCCTCGCGCACGAGTCCGGCCAGCTCCTTGATCGTCACGTCGGTGCCGGAGCCGATGTTGATGAACTCCGCCGAACTGTAGTTTTCCAGCAGCATCAGGCACGCGTCGGCCAGATCCTCGGAATGCAAAAACTCCCGGCGCGGCGAACCGGAACCCCACAGCATCATCGACGATTTCTTTGCCACCTTGGCGAGGTGGAACTTGTGGATCATCGCCGGCAACACATGCGAGGTCTGCATATCGAAGTTGTCGAACGGCCCGTACATGTT
>CALMVM010000156.1 GCA_937873255.1 uncultured Verrucomicrobiota bacterium
CTCAACATACCGTCCAGTCGGTACACTTGGCAAGGAATAAGAATGATGTGCCGTTTGGCGTTCACTCCTCGGAGGACTCGATGACGGCGCTACAGGGCGCTAGGTGAATCAACTACAAATCGCTAAGATTATTTTACACAAATCCAGCAGCTTGATATATTTATATAGAATTATCTTGTCGTGCTCGACAAATTCTTACAATGTCCCGCCCGGCGAAACGAGCGGCGGTGTCAGCCTCCCAAATTCGGGAGGCGACCACGTGGAGCGATCTGTAAAGGTTCCCGGAAGTCTCTCGTCCGCGCCAAGCCATCCGCTCCTAATCAAGCCAGGAACCCACTTGCCGCCAGAATCCACTCGCCCATGAAAAAAATCGTCCTTCTCGCCCTTGCTGCCTGCGGTCTCCTCTGCGCGCCCCATTGGGCCCGCGCCCAAGCCTTCACCGGCCTCCAGGCTACGGGATTGGGGCTTTCGGTCTTCTCGGCCCCGGGTGCCACCCCCGTCTCGTACGTGGTCAACGGCACCAGCGGCGGGGAGGCGCTGGTGGGCATCGACTACTTCGCTTCCACTGCTGGCCCGCTCTACGGCATGGCCGCCAGCGGCAATCTCTACACCCTCGCCCAGACCGGCACCACCTACACGGCCACGCTCAACAACGCCACCGGCATCGCGGGCGTGACGGTGATCGACTTCAACCCGGTGGCGAACCGGCTGCGCGTCTACGCGGGCACGGCCAACTACCGTGTCACCCCCGGCACGGGCGGACTGGTCACTTCCGACGGGACCCTGACCTACAACTCGGGCGACGTGAACTTCGGCACCACCCCCGTGCTGCGCGGGATCGCCTACACCAACAACGCCTCGGGCGCGACCTCGACCTCGCTCTACAGCATCGACACGACGCTGAACACGCTGGTCCTGAACACCGGCACGCCCCAGTTCAACGGGCTGACCACCGTGGCGACCCTGACCCTCGCCGGCCTGACCTTCGACGCGACTCCGGGCAACACCGGATTCGACATCGCCGGCACCGGCATCGCGTACTTGTCCCGTGGCAACGAGCTGTACACCCTGAACCTGGGCACCGGCGTGCTGACCAACGTCGGCACCCAGGCGGGCACGGGCCTCATCGATATCGCCTTCGTGCCCGAGCCGGGCACGTACGCCCTGGTCGGCTTGGGTGGCGCGGCGCTCGTCGTGTTCGCCGTGCGCCGGCGTCCGCGGCACGCCGCTTGAGAACGGGCGAACCCTTTCCATCCGGGGTGATCGTCCGGGGATAGAGAATCCGCGTCGGCTGGCGATTGCATTTTCGATGCCGGGAGCCGCTTGCCGGGGAGCGGGAAGCGGGTCGGCGGCGGGAAAATCGGCGTTCGTCGTTGGAAACGAGGCGGACTTCCGGTAGGATGCGCGGCAAATGCGTTTCTCCCGCTGTTGGCGTTTCTCCGGAGCGGTCTTGTTTGCGTGCGTGGTCGCGTTGGCGACGGCAAGCGCCCCGGCCCAGACCTCCACTCCCAGGCTCGACGTGCAGGTCGCCGGGCACGGCGAGCGGTCGTTGATCTTCATCCCCGGCCTGACCTGTCCCGGGTCGGTGTGGGACCACGTTGTCGCGCGGTTCGAGACGGGGTATCGCTGCCACGTCGTCACGCTGGCGGGCTTCGGCGGCAAGCCGGCGGTGCCAACCGAGCACTTCCTCGACGACATGGCCGACGCGGTCATCGCCTACGCGCGCGAGCAGAAGCTCGAGCGGCCCGTGCTGGTCGGCCACAGCCTCGGGGGCGTGCTGGCGATGAAGATCGCCCTCAAAGCGCCCGACCTGCCCGGCCGGCTGGTCATCGTGGACAGCCTGCCGTTCCTGGCCGGGCTGATGGGCCCCGGCATCGAGACCGTCGCGGACGCGCAACCGATGGCGGACGGCTTCCGCAAGGCCCTCGCCGGACAGACGCCCGAGCAGTTCGCCGCCGGCCAGCGGAAATTCATCGTCGGCATGGTCACCTCCCCGGAGAAGGCCGGGGAAATCGCGGCCGAGACGGGCAAGTCCGACCCGGCGGCGACCGGGCAGGCGATGGGCGAACTGATCGCCACCGACCTGCGCGCGGACCTGGGCGGGATCAAATGCCCCACGCTCGTGCTCGGCGCGCTGGCCGACAAGATGGCGATGGGGCTGCCGCGCCCGGTGATCGAGGGGGCGTTCCGCCGCCAGTACGACAAGCTGGCGGGCGTGCGCTTCGAGTTCTTCGAGAAGGCGCGGCATTTCATCATGGTGGACGACCTCGACGGCTTCACCGACGCGTTGCGCAAGGAGCTGACGGCGCGGTAAACGCGCGCGGGATTTCCCCATGACGGCGAAGCGGCACGGGAACGCCGGCGGGAGTCAGCGCCGGGCGTTCGTCGCCGTCGCCGTCGTCCTCGGGCTGGCCTGTTCCGCGCCCGGGAAGGACGGCCCGGCGCAAAAGGTCACCCCGCAACTCCTCGATGCCCTCGCGCAACAATACCGCGACGCCGGCCTGCCGCTGCCGCCGCCGGACGCGTTCCCGGTGATGCTCCAGGTCGGCGCGGTCGGCGGCGGGGTGGCCTGGGCCATCGGATTCCGCGTCGGGCCGGGGCCGAACGGGGAAGCGACCGGCCTGTTCCTCGTCGGCACCGAGACGGGCGAGCCTTTCGTGACCGACGGCAAGCAGCACGCCATCCGCCCGCTGGACGCTTCCAAGGGGTTGCCGCCGACGAACGTGCCGTTGCACGGGGGCTGGACGTACCGCCCCGAGGCGTTCCCCGTCAACCATTGGCTCGCGCTGGCGGTCCAGTGCCACCTGCGGGGGGACGACCGGCTGGCGGAGCAAATCTTCGAGCGGGGGCTGACCCGCGACGCGACCGCCGCGCGCCGGCTCACACCCCTGGGCGACGGCGGGCCGCGCGATTCGCTCGCCGCCACGGCGTGGAACCACTGGATGAACGCCCTCCTGGCCGGCGGCGACCGCAAGGAAATCCTCGCGCGCCTGGAGAAGCTCTCCGCCGCGTTCCCCGCCTTCCTGGACGGGCCGTTCCAGCGCGATTACCTGGCGTCGCTGCGGCTAGCGGTCGCCCCGTCCAAAGCCGAACCGGACAGCGCGGAGGCGCTCGTCGACGGCCTGCTTGAGCACAACGTAGCGGACAACACGACCGGACCCCGCCTGATGGCACTCGGCTTCGGGGCGGTGCCGGCCCTGATCGCCCATCTCGACGACCGGCGGCTGACACGCGGCGCCACGTGGCGGCAGGACGGGACCAACGATCCGGAACGCGTCAGCGAGTTGGCCAGTGGATTGGTGCAGGCCATCGCGGGCAACGTGGCGGAATTCGCGGCCGGCGTGCCCGACCGGGCAGGGGTCGAGCGGTGGTGGGCGCGGGCCGGCGCGACGGGCGAGGAAACCTACATGGCGCGGGAGGTTTTTCCGCCGACCGAGGTCAGCCTCGAAATCGTCGCCGACCGTTATCCGCGTCGCCTGGAGGAAATTTACGCCCGGCTGCTGCGCGAACAACCCGACACGAGCGTCGAATCAGTGGTGCAGGCCATCGGCGCGTGCGCGTTGCTCAAGCCCGAGGAACGGGTGCGGCTGCTGCGCGCGGGGATGGCGTCGCCGACCTTGAATAGCTGGTACGAAGCGCTCGGCGTGCTGCTGACGCTGGACCAGGAAGCGGGAGAGGCGGCGTGGATCGAAAGACTCGACCGCTGGCCGGTCGAGGCGCAGGGGTCGTACGCGCTCCAATCGCCCGAGGCCGGGGTCAGCGACCTGATGTTGAACACCGATTCGGCCGAGGTCTGGCGGGCGTACGAGCGGGCGCTCTTTCGCGCCCGGCCGGCGTTGCGCATGGAAATGCTCGCGCGGCTGGCGGGGGTCCACGCGGAGCCGCCGCAGGACGTGCGGCAGATGGCGTTGCTGGACCTGTTTCTCGACGACCCGGAGGTGCGCGTCATCCGCAAGGAGGACGAGGCGGCGGGCGGCAAGTTCGAGGGCTATCCCGTGACGCCCGAGAACCGGCGGATGAGCGTGGGCGAGTTCGTGACGGAACTGCTCGGCAAGGCTCTCCGGGTCAAACCGCCCCCCGGTCCCGCGCGGACCGAACGCTGGTGGGCGAAGTACCGCGAGGCCGTGCGCGCGGCCGTCGATAAACACGAACGCGCCGCGTTGCTGACGCCGTTCGAGGAATCGTGAGGGGGGCAAGGGGAGAGTGCGGCGGCTGACTTGAACCCGAGTTCCTAATTTTATCTGTCATCCCGAGGCCGATTTTTGTCTGTCATCCCGAGGGGAGTGTAACGAGCCGAAGAACCTCGCCGCGTGGTACTCGCCCGCCTGCTATCTCCGGCCCGTCGTCATCCGCTCCGGTCCGTCGCGGTGAGTGAGCGTGTCCCTTGCGGCGAGGTCCTTCGGCTCGTTGCACTCCCCTCAGGATGACAGAAAAGCAGAGAGGCCACGCACGGGGATCAAACACCTCGAAAAATGGGGTGCCAGTTGAAGGGCACCGCCCTCTCTCAAGGCACGCCGTTGCCGCCAGACTTGGCGCGGGCGGCGTCTTTTTCCTGCTGCTTGTCGGCGGTCGGCTGGTCGGTGAGCGCGCTGGCCTTGGGGGCGATGGGGGCGTCGTTCTTTTTCTCGACGGGCTTGTCGGTCGTGGCGTTCCTGAGCGCGAGGGTTTCCACGCGCACGCGCACCTGACCGGCCTTGACCATGCCGAGGGTCTCGGCCGCGTCGCGGTCGAGGTCGATGAGTGTCCCGGGGTCGTGAACCCCGTCGTCGGTGATGCGCACGACGACGGTCTTGTCCGGGTCGGCCTTGGGGTCGATGCGGCGGACGCGCACGTAGACATCCTTGGGCAAACGGTCGCTGGCGGCAGTCAACTCCCCCGGCCACGCGCGGCGTTGCGCGAGCGATTTTTCCGGCACGTCGTACCACTTGGCCTCGCCTTCCTCGACCGCCACCGGCTTGACCTCGAAATCCGGCAACGCGTGGGCAGACGGCGACGGCACGGCGCTGGCGGCGGACGGCGGCGAAGGGCGGCGGGCGATCAGGAGCCATGTCAAAACACCCGCGCCGACCAACACCGCCGCGACGATCCACCACACCGGGCGTGTCGTTGCCGTCGTGTCGGGTCGCGCGGGATCGCCAGAGGGGAAATTCATGTGTTTCCGACTGCCGTCCAGCATGATGCGGTTTGCCCGGGCGCGCAACTTTCCACTTTACAGCTTGCCCGGCGGGGAGCGATTTCGCAACATCGCACCCGCCAATCGTTTCCGTCAAGAATGTCCGCCCGGCCCGAAATCTTCATCAGCGCGACGACGAAGGACCTGAAATCCTGCCGCCAGCTCGTGCGCGACGCGCTGTTGACGCTGGGTTGCGTGCCCGTCGTGCAGGACCACTTCGCGCCCGAGGCCGCGACGGTGCGGGAGATGTTGTGCGGGCGCATCGCCAAGTGCGACGCAGTCATCCACCTCGCCGGGATGTGCTTCGGCTACGAACCGCAGGAACGCGCCGCTGGCGAGGCCCGCCGCTCGTACACGCAGATCGAGTACGATATCGCACGTGAACTCAAGAAACCGCTCTACACGTTCGTCTGCGCGCCGGACTTCCCCTTCGACGCACACGAACCCGAGGACGCCGAACGCCGCTCGCTCCAGGAACAACACCGCAACGGGCTGGCCGGCGGCGACCGGCTGTTCCTGCCGGTGCGCAACGCACATGACCTGGAAAAGAGCGTGCGCGAGCTGCGCTTCCAGGTGCGTTCGTGGATCGGGCGACTGGTGGCGGTGGTTGTCGTCGCGCTGGGGCTGGTTGGCGGGCTGTTGTGGTACCTAGACCACCGCACGACGGCGGTCGAGGGACGCAACACCGTTCTTCAGAAGCAGAACGACGCGCAGGCCCACGAGATCGCCGGTTTGCAAGCGCGTCTGGACGAACAAACCCGCACCGGCCAGCAGATCCTCGCCATCGTCCAGCGCAACGCCTCGGAGGGCAAGGCAGCGGAAAAAACCGACACCCTCGCCGCCGCGCAGGCGCAGGTCGCCACGGAACGCGGCATCAGTGTGGAGGAACTTCAAAAACAACTCGCCGGGGAAACGACCGACGTGAGGACGCTCCTGGCCCGGATCGAACAACAGAGCGCGGCCGCGCGGGCGCAGGCCGACCTGTGGGGGAAACTCCAGCGTGCCGCACTCACCAAGCTGGGCGACGGTGAGCGCGCCGCCGGCCATTACCGCGAGGCCGTCGAACCTTACCAGCAGGCTTTGGCGCTTTACGATCAGACCCAGGAACCGCTCGCCTGGTGCGACGCCGCGCAGAAACTCGAGGTGGCTCTCTGGCTGATGGGCCGTTACGCCGAGGCCGAGCCGCTGGCGCGGCAACTGGTGGACCGGCGCACGACCTTGCAGGGGGCCGAGCATCCCGACACGCTGCAAGGTATCAACAACCTGGCGAACCTGCTCTACGTCAAAGGCGACATGACCGGGGCGCAGCCTCTCTACCGGCAATGTCTGGAAGCGCGCGAGCGCACCCTCGGCCCGGAACATCCCGACACGCTGCGAAGCGTGCGCAACCTGGCCAACTCCCTTTACGCCGTGGGCGACCTGACGGGCGCGGAGGGGCTCTATCGCCGTTGTCTGGAGACGAACGAGCGCACCCTCGGGCCGGAGCATCCCGACACGCTGCGAAGCGTCAACGGCCTGGCTGTTTTGCTATGCGCCAAGGGCGACGTGGCGAGCGCGGAGGGGCTCTATCGCCGTTGTCTGGAGGCGCAGGAACGCACTTTGGGCAAGGAGCATCCCGAGACGTTGTCGAGCGTCAACGGCCTGGCCGTTTTGCTCGCCGACAAAAACGACTTGGCGGGGGCAGAGGGGCTCTATCGGCGCTGTTTGGAAGCGCGCGAGCGCTTGTTGGGCAAGGAACATCCCGAGACGTTGCAAAGCGCCAACAACTTGGCCGTCCTGCTCAAAACCAAGGGCGATCTGGCAGGGGCGGAGACTCTTTACCGACGCTGCCTGGAATCGTACGAACGCACGCTGGGCGAGGCGCATCCCGACACGGCGAGGACGGCTTGCAATCTTTCCCAACTACAGGAGAAACGGGGCCAGTTCGACGAAGCGTTGAGACTGGCCGAAAAAGCCGTGGCAGCGGCGCGCATCAGTCTGCCCGCCAATCATCCCGAACGCCGCCGGTACGAGCAGCAACTCGCCGCCGTGCGGGCAAAAATCTCGTCCGCCGCTCGTCCGACAAGGTACACCACTTCTCAGGATCGTTGAGCGGGGGACTCTTTTTTCCGCGGTGGCAACGGCGCTGGGTCGCCCTTGCCACCGCGGAAGAGAAAGCAGCCAAACGCCTCGACCATCAAACGGACTAGCGCCGTGCGCCCAGCCGGCTGTTCCTGCCGTCCACGCCGACGGGTTGCTCCACCACCGCCACGCCGGCTTGCGCCAGCGAACGCGCCCCCGTCAAAATCTCGCGCACCTTTTTCGTGATCGCCTGCGGGGTGAACGGCTTCTCCAAAAACTCCATGTCCGCCGACAGCACTCCCTGTTCGCTCATGTCGTCCTCCGAATATCCCGACACGTAGAGCACCTTCAAATCCGGCCGCAGCGCCGTCAGCCGCCGGGAGAGTTCGAGGCCGCCCATCTGCGGCATCACCACGTCGGTGATCAACAACGAAATCCGCCCCCGCCGCTCGCCGCTCATCTTGAGCGCCTCCGCGCCGTTGGACGCGCACAACACGTCGTAGCCGTGTTCCTTGAGCACCTGGCAGACCAGTTCGCGCACGATCTCCTCGTCCTCCACGACCATGAGCGTCTCCGCGCGGCGCGGCGGCGGCTGCGCGGGCACGACCGTCTTGGGCCGCGCCTCGTCCACCTCGGCGTCCTCCATCGGCAGGTAAACCCGGAACGTCGTGCCCTCGCCCGGCACCGAATCCACCAGCGTCGTGCCGCCGCTCTGCTTGACGACGCCGTATACCGTCGCCAACCCCAGGCCCGTGCCCTTGCCCGGCCCCTTCGTCGTGTAGAACGGCTCGAAGATGCGCGAGCGCACCTCGTCGTCCATGCCGCAGCCGGTGTCCGTGACCTCCAAGAGGACGTACTCGCCGGCCTTGAGTTCGGGCGAATGCTGCCGCGCCCCCGGGGCGTCGAAGCGCACGGTGTCCGTGCGGATGGTAAGCTGCCCGCCCTTGGGCATCGCGTCGCGGGCGTTGACGCCGAGATTGAGGATGACCTGCTCAATCTGGTTGGGATCGGCGCGCACCCGGCCGCACGGCGCGTCGGCGCGGGTCGTCAGGTCGATGTGCTCGCCGATGACCCGGCGCAGGATGCGCTCGAAGTCGCACACCAGCGCGTTGAGGTCGATCACGCGCGGCTGGAGCACCTGCTTGCGCGAGAACGCCAGGAGCTGGTGCGTGACGGCCGCCGCCTGTTTGCCGGCCTTCTGGATCGATTCGACGTTGCCGCGGCTGGTCTCGTCGAGGTCGTGCCGGCCGAGCAGGAGTTCGGCGTAGCCGAGGATGGCGGTAAGGAGGTTGTTGAAATCGTGCGCCACCCCGCCGGCCAATCGCCCGACGGCTTCCATCTTCTGCGATTGCCGGAGTTGCTCGGCGTTCTGGCGCAGGGCTTCCTGGGCGTTCTTGCGCTCGAAGACCTCCGCGATCAGGCTCTCGCGCTGGCCGAAGAACTCCCGGATCATCTCCGCCAGGTTGCCGAACTCCCCGCCCGTGTCGCGCAGCCGGTCGATGGGCGCGAGGCGTTCCGTTTTGAGCGTCTGCGAGATCAGCCGCAGCGGCCGGGCGACCCAGAGGGTCAACAGCAACGTCAGCAACGCCAGCAGCGCCAGCGCGAAACCGACCAGCAGCGCCAGCAGCCAGCGGGTCCAGTCGTTGAGTTCGGAGGTGGTCTTCGAGTCGTTGCAAATGAGAATGCGCACCATCGGCCGGTCGTCCCAGCCGGGATACGTGCGCGTGAAGGAAATGATGCCCTGGTCGGCGTCGTCCTCCGTCGTGGCCTCGCGCGTGACCGGCACCGCCGGGAGGAATTTGACGTGGTTGTCCGTGTCGCCGGCCAGCCGCTTGAGCGACTGGTCGTTCCAGAGCCGGGCGGCGAAGAAAAACCCGCGCGGTGTGTCCTTGCGCGCGCCGTCCACGGATTCGTGGACGGTGGCGGCGCGGACCTCCAGGTAGCCCAGCGACACCTTGACGAAGAAATGCATCAGGCGCTGGTGTTCGAGCGCGTCGAACGCCCCGTCGGGCAGCGGGATGTCGTGCAGCTCGGCGTCCGCGCCCAGGAGGTTCTTGGAATAGACGAACGAGCGGTCGGGCCGGTAGATCCACACGGCCTGGGCGTCGGCGCGGCTCCAGGTGCCGTCGTTGTCGACGTTCTGGACGATCCAGGGCAGGTTGTGCTCGGCGATGGCGCGGCCCATCGGGCTCCAGGTGGAGGTGTCCTGCACGAAGGTGTCGAGCGGTTCGCCCCGGCGCGCCACGAACGAATCGAAGAACCGTGCCCGGTCCTCGGCGCGTTCGACAGCGAGGACGTGGAATTTTCTCTGCGCCTGCCGACGCAACAGCGCCAAGCCGCCGAAGAAAATCGCCGTCAGCACCACCAGCAGCAGGATGATCTTGGTCTGGACCTTCATGGAAAGGCGGGAGGCAGAAGGCAGAGGGCAGAAGGAGAGGACAGAAATCGGCAACCTGAAGGTGACTCTTTGACGGAAGGGAACATAGGAAAGACTCTCGGGGGGGGTTCTGGATTCCGGGTCTCTCCTTCTACCTTCTTACTTCTCTCTGACGCGTTGTTCCTTCATGGAGACGATTTTCCAATCGGCGGGCTCGCTGCCGGCCACGGTCCAGACGTTGTCGGTCTTGCCCGCGACGGCGTAGCGCGAGCCTTTGACGCTGAACCCGTAACGAAAATTCACCACGAACTTGTCCGGGTCGCCGTCGGGCGAGGGGGTGATCATCAACGGATCGAGCAGCGTGAAATGGCGTTCGGGCCAGCGGTGGTCGTAGCGGGTCACGTCGCGCAGGATGTAGGGGTGATCGACGACGCCCTCGTCGTAGTACGCGACGTGCTCGCCGTAGAACCGCATCTCCGCGTCGGGATCGTTGGCCGCGCCGGCCTGGAGATAACGCGTGAGAAAATCGCGGACCTGTTCGGGCGTCGGCCGGTGGAGCATCCCGCTGGCGGCGGGCGGCGGCGCGGGCGTGGGGGAAGAC
>CALMVM010000157.1 GCA_937873255.1 uncultured Verrucomicrobiota bacterium
CGCGGAGACCTGGCAACCGTCGGCGGCGACCGCGCCGGGGCGCGCGCTGGCGTTTGGCGGTCGGCTCTGGGTGACGGGGCGCGAGGAGGAATTACCGGCCCTGCGCGCGGCTCATCCGGGCAAGCCCGTCCTGTGCATCCCGGCGGCGATGGCGTTCGGCACCGGCGAGCACGCGACGACCGCGATGTGCCTGCGGCTGCTGGCTGAAACCGCGCGCACTTTCGCCGGTTCCGGTGAGAGCGCGTGGGAATTGCTCGACCTCGGCAGCGGCAGCGGCGTCCTGGCGCTGGCGGGTAAATTATTCGGCGCGAGCGGCGCGCTCGGTTTGGAGAACGATCCGCACGCCGTCCGCACCGCCCGTGAAAACGCCATCCTGAACGGCGTGCGCGGGGTCCGCTTCCGACGCGCGGATTTGCTCGGCGAATGGCCGCCGGACCGCCGGACGCGCTGGCAGGTCATCACCGCCAATTTGTTCAGCGAATTGCTGACCTCGCTGCTCCCGCTCATCCGCCTCGCACTGGCGGACCATGGTTTTCTGATCGCCTCGGGCATTCTCGGCACGCAGGCCGACGACCTGGAAAAAGCTTTCACCCGAAACCGCCTGGAGTTGATCGAGCGACGACAGCGCGGCAAATGGACGGCGTTCCTCGTGAGAACGGCCGCGACGCGGCGGGCATGAACGCGCGATTAAACCCGGCTCAACGACGGCCGGATTCCGGCACGACCGGATCGTTCACCCGCAATCGCCCGCCGGGTTCAGCGAGGATCGCGTTTTGCCCGAACACCACTTCGCCGTTCGCGGTGCGCCGGTAGCCGGCCAGCGTGCGCAACGGCTCGGGGGTGCGTTCGAGCGTCTGCTGATCGGTGGTGGTGATGATGCAACGCCCGCACGGTTCGCCGCCGAATAGACGCACTTCCCCGACCCGAAACGCCTTCCAGGTATCTTCCTCGTAAGGCGCATCGCAACCTTGCACCACGAGGTTGGGCCGGAACCGGTCCATGGCGAGCGGCTCGGGCAGATCGAGCCGGCGGTTGAGGTCGGCGAGCGATTCCTCCGAGACGACGAGCAGCGGATAGCCGTCCGGGAAAGCAATTTCCACGGGACGGGCGAGCGCGTCGGGGTGGACGTTCTCCGGGATGAATTCGGCGGGCCGCACGCGGTTTGATCGCGCCCCGGTCGTGACGAGGCGGCAACTTTCTCCGAGAGCGTCCGAGAGCCAGGCGGCGGACAGATCGCCGGTGTCGTCGGCCACGACGGTGTCGCGCCAAACGAGGACCTCGCGTGTTTCCCGGGCCGGCACGCCTTCGGGAACTCGCCAGGGAACCCGGAATTCGCCCGCCCCGGGGGCACGCAGGATGAGGGCGTCGGGCGCCAGTTCCGTTTCGACGTGCGCGAGCGCGGGGGTCGCGCGTTGCGTCATCTGCTGGCCGTGGGGATCGACGACGAGCATCTCGCGGTCGTGGACGATGCCGCGCCGGTCCAATGTCGCCTCGGTCAAGGCCACGCCCCGGCACGATTTCACGGGGTAGCAATAGAGGGCGGAGAGTCGAGGCATCGAACACAAGGATAGCTCCGCCGAGCGAGCGTGGCCTACGGAAAAATTATGCGCGGTCCGGCCGTCGAATCGGCACTGGCGACCGGCCGACATCGCGGCGATACTCTGAGGCCGGGAGTCGGATCGAATCGCCCGGCGGTCTCGCTGACTTCTCCCGACATTTTTCCGTTTGACGGTGCCCCGCCGTTTCTGAACGGTTCGCAGATCCTCCGAACCACGCTCGTATGCACTTTCCCGCCTTCCTCCTTTCCGTCCGCAAACACGCCTTGCTGCTCTCCGTCGTGGCGGCGTGCGCATTCCCCTTCCCTGTCTTTGCGCAGTTGACGACCCTGTACAGCTTCGCTGGCAGCGACGGGGCCAACCCCGCCGCATCCCTGACGCGGGGCGGCGACGGCAATTTCTACGGGACGACCCCCGCCGGCGGGACCAACAACGCCGGCACGGTCTACCGGATCACGCCGGCCGGCATGTTGACGACGCTCTACAGTTTCACCGCGCCGGACGACAACGGCATCAACACCGACGGCTCGAAGCCGACGGCGGCGTTGGCGGCGGGCAGCGACGGGGCGTTTTACGGCGTGGCGCAAACGGGGGGAACCGCCGGCTTCGGGACCGTGTTCAGGATCACGACCGATGGCACGTTCGCCACGCTTTACAGTTTCAAAACGACCGACGGCAACAATCCCGTGGCCCCGTTGGCGCAAGGCAGCGACGGCAACTTCTACGGGACGACGCTCAACGGCGGCACGAACGCTTTCGGCACGGTCTACCGAATCACTTCCGGCGGCGCGTTGACCACGCTCTACAGCTTCGCGGCCGCCGACGGCTACGCGCCTTCCGGTGCGCTGGTGCAGAGCGGCGACGGCAATTTTTACGGCACGACGCGCTACGGCGGCGCGAACGGCGTGGGCACGGCTTTCCAGATCACGACGGGCGGCGGCTTCTCGACGATCTACAGCTTCGGCGGCAGCGCGGGTGCGAACCCGACGGCGGCGCTGGTGCGCGGCGGCGACGGCAATCTCTACGGCGTGGCCCCGTCGGGCGGCGCGAACGCTCGCGGGACGGTTTTCAAGCTCACCACCGGCGGGGCGGAAACCACGCTCCACGCGTTCAGCAGCGGCGAGAACGCCGTTTATCCGAGCGGCTTGCTGTTGGCCAGCGACGGCAACTTGTACGGGACCGCCGCTGGCGGTGGCGCCAACCGGGGGGCATTATTTCGGATTACCACGTCGGGCACGTTCACGAATCTTTACACCTTCGCGGGGACTGGCGACGGCAGTTATCCGCAGGCCGCGCCGGTCCAGGGCGGCGACGGCAACCTTTATGGAACCACGTCCAACGGCGGTTCGAAAGCCGACGGCACCGTGTTCAAGTTCGCGCTCGTTTCCCACCCGGCGTTTTTCGCGGGCGAGGTGGCGCTGTCCCAGGGCGTGTACTACTTGGCCTTCCCCGGCAACGGCAACATCTTCGGCTATTACGAATACCTGAGCGACCCGCACTTCATCTACCATTTCGACCTCGGTTTCGAGTACGTCTTCGACGCGGCGGATGGCCACGGTGGGGTCTATCTCTACGACTTCAAGAGCGGTGACTTCTTCTACACCTCGCCGACCTTCCCGTTCCCTTATCTGTATGACTTCACGCTGAAGGCATTCCTGTACTACTACCCGGACCCGACCAACCCACAGCGCTACAACACGAACGGCACGCGCTACTTTTACAACTTCTCCACGAACCAGACCATCGTCCGGTAAATCGACCGGAGCCAGCGACGGGGTGCGCTCCGATTCAGCACTCACCCATATGAGTTTGCTTCATCCATTCAGAGAACGTTCGGACGGTCGGAAGGTGCGTTACGCCGTGGTCGGCGCGGGCTGGATCGCCCAGGAGGATTTCATGCCGGGCGTCGAACACACCGGCAACTCCGTGATGACCGCCATCGTCACCGGCGACGCCGAGAAGGCACGCGAATTGTCGAAGATGTACGACATTGAGACGACCACCGACTACGCCGGTTTCGACGCGCTGCTCAAGTCGGGCAAGATCGACGCGATCTATCTCGCCACGCCCAACTCCGACCACACGCCGTTCGTGGTCAAGGCGTTGGAGGCGGGTATTCATGTCCTCTGCGAAAAACCGATGGCCCCGACCGTCGAGGAGTGCCAGCAGATGATCGACGCCGGCCGCAAGAGCGGGGCGAAACTTATGATCGCCTACCGACTGCATTTCGAGGAGGCCACCGTCGAGGCCATCGAAACGGTGCGCGAGGGAACCATCGGCGAGCCGCGCTTTTTCAGCAGCACGTTCGCGCAACAGGTCGCGCGCGAGAACAGCCGCACCGACGCCAAAAACTGGGCCGGTCCGATGCCCGACATGGGACCGTATCCGCTCAACGCCGCGCGCCAGCTTTTCGAGTCGGAGCCGACGGAAGTGTTCGCGCAGACGGCGAGCTTGAAGCAGCCGCGTTTCGCCGAAATCGAGGAGATGATTTCCGTGAACCTGAAATTTCCCGGCGAGCGACTCGCGCAGTTCACGATCAGCTACGGGGCTAACCCGATGAGCCAGTACCGGATCGTCGGCACGGAGGGAGATCTGGAAGTCTCGCCCGGTTTCACGTGGCAGGAGGGTCTCACGCACACGCTGACGGTCGGCGAGAAAAAGACCACCAAGACCTACGGCAAATCCGACCACTTCGGCGGGGAAACCAAATATTTCTCCGACTGCGTGCTCGACGACAAGCACCCGGAGCCGGACGGCGAGGAGGGGTTGGCGGACGTGCGGGTCATCAAGGCCATCGAGGAATCGCTGAAGACCGGCAGGGTGGTGACATTGCCGCCCGGACCGGCGCGCAAGCAGCGTCCGACGCGCGAGCAGATCATCAAGCTGAGTGCCGTCGCGCCCGGCAAGATGGTGGATGCCGCGCCGCCTGAAGAGGGCACGAAATCGTGAGGCAGATGGTAGGCCCAGGCAACAACCATGTTTCCGTATCAATCCATCGCCGACGCGTTAGGTCCGTGGCGCGACCCTGACTTCAACAGCGGGCTAATTGAGCGGTGCAGGCAAGCGTGGACTAAACCACTCAAGGACCTCACCAATCAAGAGCTTGCCACCCTGCTGCGCCAGAGGATTGCCGTAGAGCATCTTTTGCCATTTGCTCGCCACAGGCTAGTGGTCTGAGTTGGAAGTGCGTTGACGTTTGTGCGGGTGGGTGGAGGCTGGTAGATGCCTGGACCCAAAGCGCCTGCCTTAATTCTCACCGCCCCTGAGCGAGCGGAACTCGAACGTCTGGTGCGCCGGGTGCACGGCAGCCAAGCGGTGGCCACCCGCGCGCGCATCGTTCTGGCCTGCGCCGAACCGGGGGTGACCAACACCGCCGTCGCGCGGGAACTCGGGGTTTGCCGCCCCAGCGTCATCGAGTGGCGCGGGCGCTTTGCCGAGCAGCGGCTGGCGGGTCTCGTGGATGCGCCGCGTTCGGGGGCACCGCGCACCGTGCAAGACGAGCAGGTCGAACGCCTGCTGGTGCTGACCTTGGAAACGCAGCCAAAGAACGCCACGCATTGGAGCACGCGCACCATGGCCGCCCGCGCCGGGCTGAGCCAGACGATGGTCTCGCGGGTGTGGCGCGCCTTTGGTTTGCAACCTCACCGGCAAGAGACCTTCAAGCTCTCCAACGATCCGGCCTTCGTGGACAAGGTACGCGACGTGGTCGGCCTGTACCTGCGTCCGCCGGACCGTGCGCTCGTGCTCAGTGTGGACGAGAAGCCGCAGATCCAAGCCCTGGAACGCACCGCCCCGGTGCTGCCGCTGCGACCCGGCCAACCCGAGCGGCACACTCACGACTACAAACGCCACGGCACCCTGGACCTCTTCGCGGCCCTGGACGTGCAAGCGGGCACGGTGATCGCTTCTTGCCAGGAGCGGCACCGCAGCGAGGAGTTCCGCGCCTTCTTGGACACCCTCGACGCCCGGGTGCCTGCCGACCTGGAGGTGCACCTGATCCTCGACAACGCCGCCACGCACAAGACCAAGCTGGTTGGCGACTGGCTGCGCCAGCGCCCGCGCTTCCACCTGCATTTTACGCCCACTTGAGATTGCCCGGATAAAGTAGACAGCGGCTCGGGGTGGAGGCAGATCAACC
>CALMVM010000158.1:0-2649 GCA_937873255.1 uncultured Verrucomicrobiota bacterium
TCTCGGCAGTCAGAACCTTGATCTGCTGCTGCATTGCCGGATCAAGCTCCGAAGAGTATTTTCCGGGGATACGTTCTCGCAAGCTCATCGCTCCTTCCCGGCTGCGGTCGCCCACCGTGTAGGCCGCGATCTGGCGGGTGCCCCGACAGAGGGCGATCCACAGCTAGCACTCCTGCGCCTTGCTCTGCACGAAACTCCAAAGTTCATCGAGTGCGAGCACGTCGCCGTTTCGGCTGGGCAGAAGCGTGTCCTCGAACGCCGGGAGGACCGCCACTTTTTTCCCCACCCAAACCATCGGGGTTTGGTAACAGACTCCGAAGGTGCGTTTGATCCCGCGCGTGCTCATGCGGTCCTTGCTCTTGCGATCCTGGTAGGCCGCGGACCACCCGAGCCTTGAGAAAGACTGGTCGTAGCGCAGCCCTTTGGGCACGAGCGTAAACGTGCGCCCGCACTCCAGACACTAGGCGCGTTGCGCTCCGCGCACCGTGTGCCCGTTCTTTTTCAGCCGCTCGCTGCCGCAAGGTCGGCACGCAGAAACCGCCGTGGTTGCCATCATGCCCGAAGGTCGGGCTTTTCAGGCGTTGGCAACACCGATTTGAACACTACCGGTATAGGTATGGAACTATGTGACTCCGAGGTCGGAGCCTTGCGGCAAATTCTCCCCGTTCGGTTTGGCAGCCATTCACCTGGCGCTGACTCCGGATTGTCGCTTCCCCTTTCAATCCTCGCTCGTCTGCAACTTCGCCAGGATCGACAAATCCTCCAGCGTCGTCGTGTCGCCGGTCACGGCCTTGCCGCTGGCGATTTCCTTCAACAAACGCCGCATGATCTTGCCCGAACGCGTCTTGGGCAGCGCGTCCGCGAACCGGATTTCGTCCGGCCGCGCAATCGCCCCGATGCTCGCGCCGACGTGCTTCTTGAGCGCGTCCGCCAAGTCCTTGCCCGCCGTCTGCCCGCCCTTGAGCGTGACGAACGCCACGACTCCCTGGCCCTTGATCTCGTCGGGCTTGCCCACCACCGCCGCCTCGGCCACCGCCGCGTGCGACACCAGCGCGCTCTCGATCTCGCTCGTGCCCAGGCGATGACCGGCGACGTTGAGCACGTCGTCGATGCGGCCCACGATCCAGAAGTTGCCGTGCTCGTCGCGCCGCGCGCCGTCGCCGGTAAAGTAAAATCCCTTGTCGCCGAACTCGCTCCAGTACGCGCTCTGGTACCGCGCCGGGTCCCCCCAGATCGTGCGCAACATGCTCGGCCACGGCCGGCGGATCACCAGCTTCCCACCCATGTTCGGGCCGACCTCGTTGCCGGCGTCGTCCACGATGGCCGCGTCCACCCCAAAGAAGGGTCGGGTCGCCGTACCGGGCTTTGTCGGCGTCGCGCCCGGCAGCGGGGTGATCATGTGTCCGCCGGTCTCCGTCTGCCACCAAGTATCGATGATGGGGCAACGGTCGCCGCCGATCTTTTCGCGGAACCACATCCACGCTTCCGGGTTGATCGGCTCGCCCACCGTGCCAAGCAGGCGAAGCGAGGTGAGATCGTGTCCCCCGGGCCACTGGTCGCCCCATTTGATGAACGCGCGGATTGCCGTCGGCGCGGTGTAGAGAATCGTGACTTTGTAATCGGCAATGATCTTCCACCAGCGATCCTGCGCGGGCGTGTCGGGCGCGCCCTCGTACATCAGCACCGTCGCGCCGTTGGCCAGCGGGCCGTACACCACGTATGAATGGCCCGTGATCCAACCCACGTCGGCCGTACACCAGAACACATCGTCCTCGCGCAGGTCGAAGACGTACTTCGTCGAGCAATAAGTCCCGAGCAGGTAACCCGCCGTCGTGTGCAGGATGCCCTTGGGCTTGCCGGTTGACCCGCTCGTGTACAGGATGAAAAGCGGGTGCTCGCTGTCGAACGGCTCCGGCGCGTGCTCGGACGACGCCTTGCCGGTTTCGTCGTGCCACCACACGTCGCGGCCGTCCTTCATGGCGACCTCGTTGGCCGTGCGCTTGAGGACGATCACTCTGGTGATGTTACCGTCGCCGTCCTTGAGCGCGGCATCGACGTTGGCCTTGAGCGGCACGATCTTGCCGCGCCGCCAGCCGCCGTCGGCGGTGACGATCAATTTCGCCCCGCTGTCCGCGAGCCGGTCCTTGATCGACTCCGCGCTGAACCCGCCGAACACCACCGAATGCACCGCGCCGATCCGCGCGCACGCCAGCATCGCCACCGCCGCCTCGGGCACGAGCGGCAGGTAGACGAGCACGCGGTCGCCCGCGCCGACGCCCTGCGCCGTCAGCACGTTGGCGAACCGGCAGACCTCCGCGTGGAGTTCGGCGTAAGTGAGCGTGCGCTTGTCGCCGGGCTCGCCTTCCCAGACAATCGCGGGCTTGTCGCGGCGGGGGGTGCCCAGGTGGCGGTCGAGGCAATTCTCGGCGACGTTGAGCCGGCCGCCGGAAAACCACCGCGCGTCCGGGCAATTCCATTCCAGCACGGTGCTCCACGGGGCGCGCCAGGCGAGTTCGGCGGCTTCTTTCGCCCAGAAGGCGTCGGGGTGTTCAATCGAGAGTTTGTAGAGCTGCTCGTAATCTTCCATCGAGCCGACGCGCGCCTTGGCGGCGAACTCCGCCGGCGGCGGGAAGACGCGGTTTTCAACGA
>CALMVM010000158.1:2659-4283 GCA_937873255.1 uncultured Verrucomicrobiota bacterium
GTTCTGATTGGGCTGATCGCTCATGGGGGCGGAGGAAAATAAGACGCTCGGGGAAACAGTTTGTCGTGCGCCCGGCGTGGGCTCAAGCCCATTCCGCCTCACGGCTTCGGCGCGAGCGAGGCGACGAGAGCCTCGAAGCGCGCGTCCCCGCGCAGGTCGTCCCACAGCGGATGCAGCTTGAGTTGACCGTAGGTCAGCAGGCTGGGCACCTTCTCGATGGCGGCGATCTGGTCCACGGCCGCCGTCTTCTCGCCTGTCCAGGCATAGATCTGGGCCAGGTTGGCGGCGATGGCCACGCCGTCGGAGGCATCCTGGTTGATCGGCAGCAGCTCGCAGGCGCGCCGGCCCTCCGTGATGGCCCGGTCCTTGTTGCCCAGACCGGCGTCGATGATGCCCAACAAGCTGATGGCCGTGGCCAGGTTCGGCTCCGCGGCCACTGCCTTCGCCACCTCGGCGCGGGCCATGGCGAAAGCCTCGTGGGCGCGCGTCTGGTCGCCTTGTCCGCGTGCGATCACGCCTTCCCAGTATGCGTGCGGGTAGTTGATGCCGTTGTTGGCGATGCCCCCGCGCGGGTAGTTGGCGAGCAGGCGGGCGGCGGCGGCGGGGGTGCGCTCGCAGAGACCGACCATGGGGTCTTCCACGGCCGGGCCGATGTCGGGGTGTTCGGCCAGCAGCGCGGCGAGCGTGGCCTGGAAAGGCCGGATGTCCGCGTCCCGGTCAATCGCCACGGCGGCACGGATGATCCGGGTGTAGGGATCGCCGGGGATGACCGTGAGCGCACGGTCGAGGATGTGGGCCTGCTCGTCGTAGCGATGGATCTGCTGATAGGTCAGCGCCTGCTGCTGCATGATGAAGAAATTGCGCGGGTCGAGTTCCAGCGCGCGCTCCAGGTTGCGCACGGACTCGGCCCAACGGCCCTGCCGCCGGTCGATGTAGCCGCTACGGGCGTAGATTTCCGCGTTGTTGGGCAGGGTGCGCCGGGCCAGGTCGAGTTCCTCGCGCGAGCGCACGTAGTCGCGGAAACCTTGATAATAATAATTGGCTCGCGCTAGGTGGGGTTCGCCCGCGTCGGGTTGCAAGCGCGCGGCGGTTTCGACGGCGGCGCGCACCTGCTCCAACCGGGCCGGGGCGTGGTCGATGCCCTGCCAGTAGATGTAGCCGTGGACCTTCGCCAACTCGCACCAGGCGAGCAGGAAATTCGGGTCGCGCGCAAGGGCTTCCTCCAGGGCGCGCACGGCCTGGGGCAGCTTCACGGTGGCGTGGGTGGTGTTGGTGCTGTCGGCGTGCAGGGTCTGCGCGCGCAGGTACAGGTCGTAGGCTTGCAGGTCGGTGGTGGGAGGCGTGTTGATGGCGCTCTTTTCTTGCGGCGAGAGTTTCGCTTTGAGCTGCCCGGCGATGGCCTCGGCGATCTCGCTCTGGATGGCGAACACATCGTCCAACGGCCGGTCGGAGCGTTCCGCCCACACGTGCGCGTCGGTGCGGGTGTCGATCAACTGCGCGTGGACGCGCACCTTGTTGCCCGATCTCTGCACGCTGCCCTCCAGCACCTTGGCCACGCCGAGCTGCGCGGCGATCTCGCGCAGGTTGCGTGGCGCGCCGCTTTTGTACTGCATGACGCTGGTGC
>CALMVM010000159.1 GCA_937873255.1 uncultured Verrucomicrobiota bacterium
GTCCACGTCCTGGGTGACGACCCGGTAGAACGTGGCGGCGGTGCCGCGAGGAGCGGTGAGCGTCTTGACGGTGCCGTCCCCGGTGAGCTGCACATTCGGCGACAGGGAAGACCAGCCGTTGGGATTGGTCAGGTCGGTCGAAGACTGGACGACGTAGATCTTGCCGGAAACCGTCGGGACCGAGAGCGCGACGGTCGTGCCGGTCAGAGCGGTCGCCGTGACCGCCAGTTTGGAAGACGCGCTGAAGGGATTGGTGCCGGCGGCGAGTTCCGCGCCGTTGGAAATGCCGTCACCGTCGTCATCGCGCGCGAGCCAGGCGGGATCGTTGGCCTGGGCGTCGGTGACGCCATAGAGCATTTTCCAAACGGTGGTGTTTAAAGCGGTGTCGATTTGAGCAGGCGCAGCCGGGGCGGCAACGCCGCAAGCCAGCACAACGAGAAATAGTCGGACCAACATGAACGGGCGGGAATTCGCATCACGGTCCATAAAATAGGGGGGATCGTCGGTACTGGGTGGAGGACGTAGCTAACCGATGGGTAGCACCGTATTAGATTTGACTACAAAACAATACAAAGTTTAAGATTGATCGTGCCGCGAGACAGAAATGGGTGCGTGCGGCGGTCAAGTCGGGCGTCAAATAAAATTTCCGCCGGGCTCACCCTCATTGCAGCATAAACCCTGCCGTGCTAGACAGCTTTCCGCACTTGACAGAGACATGAAATTTCTCAGCGAAATTCGGAGCTGCCATTCCTCGAATGTGCATCTTAAAAACGCGAAATGGCCGCAGGAATATCCTGCGGCCATCATGCGAAATGCGATGTCAGCGAATCAAGCAGTACGAACGCGTCGGCACAAAACCATGCCGCCGAGAGCAGTCACCGCCAACACGCCCAATGCCATGGACGAGGGCTCGGGCACAACCGCCGGCGTGGTCAGGAAGGCCGCAGTCGCCTCAGCAGGGGTATGAGAGCCCGCGCCGAGGGCAGCCGCATCCGTTGTTTTGAAATAAAGCGCGTAGTTGTTGGTCGTCCCACCTGGCATCACCCAACTTGCGCTGCCATTTAGAGGCGCAACGTTACCTGTCTGATACGTGCCAAAGGAAGTTGCCGTGCTTGGCACGACGGTATTAGTCAAAGTCAGCGTAGGGAACCAGTAAAGAGCGATTGGATCACCACTGCTAAGATTTGCAAAGGTCCCACCCGTGGTGGCCGAGACGGTCAAGGCTAGAACGCCCGCAACGTTGTTGTTAGTCAAGTTGAAAGCGCCAAGAATCTGATCGTCATTGCCGTCAAGAAAGCTTCCGACCGACAGGCTAGCACCTGCGTTGATTGTTCCGAAGGTTGTGTTCGTCGTACTGGCAACCAACAAGCAAAGCCCAGTAGTTGGAAAGGCCGTAGTCGGTGAAGTCGTCTTGAGCTGATCCGCTTGCAAATCAAACGATACGCTGTAGCCGAATGCACGTCCGGCGAGGAGACTTGAAGCGAGCAAAATAAGAAAGGAGCGTTTCATGCTGGTAGATTTCTGAATACAGTCTTTGTGATTTTTGGAGAACTCTCAGGGCGCAATAATCGGACGGTAGTTCCAAATGACAGACCGTGGAGAGGCGCTACCCCGTTTGCGGACGATAAATCCAACTCCGGCTTTCAAGATATCGGCATTGTCCAGCGTCGCAAAACCGTCCTGCAATGAGCGCCACCCGGCACCCCCAAAAGCCGTCCCGGTGTAATAGTAGTAAGTTTTGGCAGCCAGTTTATCGGTCCCGGTGGTCGCATTGTTGTAAACAAGTAACTGATCTCCGGCACTCCCACCGATGACACTGGACCCTGTGAACGCACCAGATTCATAAAGGTTTGAGCCGGCGAGTGTCGTGTCGACAGCGACAGGCAACGCTACCGCGTTATCTTGGTCCGTGTTGGCGGCCAGTGTATTTAGCACCGTGGCAATGTTGACGCCAATGGTCGAGGTGCCGTTCGATGTAGTTGCCGCAGCGAGCGTGGAAACGCTGCCAACCGGTACAAAGCTCAGGGCATTCGCTGTATTATTGCGAAGGATGAAATAGGTTTCCGGGTAAAGTACTAAGTCGTCGTAAATGGTGGTGAAATTGCCGAGAGCACGCCATCCTGGTCCGCCGAACGACGTACCGGAATAGTAATAATAGGTAGCCGCCGCCAACAAGTCTGTGCCGGCGGTCGTTTGATTTGGGATGAGTACCTGCGTCGTTGCGTTGTTAATCGTTGTGGTGCCAATCACGGATTGACCGACCGTGAGAGCGGTAGCAAGCGTCCAGTGGGGAATAATGCGGACCTGCGTTCCACTTCCCAGCGTGCTGACATCATCACCGTTGGTGCTGACCGTCAGTGCGCTCGTCGAGTTGTCAGCGATGTCGTAGATGGCACCCTCCTTGGTGCCACCCGTGACGTACGCGTAATATTTCGTGCTCTGCGTGCCCTGCACGTACTTATAGGCGCTCGCGGTGAAAGGCGTGCCCGAGAACGAAATCGTCCCCGTAGTGGAATTCACCGTGGCACCGCCGGTGGACGCACCGATGTAGGCGGGGGGGCGGGTGAAAGGAATGGTGAGGTTGGTGTCCGTGTTGGCCAAGCAACTCGTAGTGATGAACCCGACTGGGCTGGTCGCGGCGGAAGTAGATGTGCCCGTGTCGTTGGTGTTCAGCACGGTGTTCGTCACCGGCTTGACGATCCGGGTGCTCCGCATGCCGACCTGTCCGGCGGAGCGTGGCACACCGGCCAACGAAAGTGAAACCGCGCTCAACAGCACGGCGGAGGGGAAAATCTTGGGGAGTTTCATAAGTTGACTCGGTTCGGGAGATTGCCGCTTTCTTTCATGACAGAATTGCCACGAGAGCGCAAGTAAAATCGGAGCGTGATTCGTGCCACCACGCGATTTTTTTGTAAGGGAATTGTAAGTGGAAGGAGCCGCCTTGTAAAGACTCCCTCCCAGATTGATCGGAACCCGAGTCGCTACCGGTCGGAAATCGACGTCGTCCATCGTTTTCGAGCGGCCACCTCTTGCGATGGGCGCGGGAAGTTTTAGGTTGTGGCTTCCCTGTGCGTTCGCCTTTTTTCTCAGCCAGGCGTCGCCATGATCGGGTGTTTTGGTGGGAGCTTGTCGCCGCAGCATGCATCATCACCCGGCTTTCCGCCCAAGAGCCCGCGCCGGGCATTTCAACCTCCGGTGACCGAATGCTCCCGCCTCGCGAATATCACGATCTTGCCTACGTGCCGGGCGGCGACGCCAACCAGCGGCTTGACCAGATCGCGCCCGCGCTGTCGCAGTACGCCACGCCGTTGGCCCCGGTGATCGTCTGGATTCACGGCGGCGGTTGGGAACAGGGTTCCTACCACCAGAATCCGGCCCGCGCGATGGCCGCGCACGGCTACGCGGTGGCGAGCATCGGTTATCGGCTCAGTTCGCAGGCGAAGTTCCCGGCGCAGATCGAGGACTGCCGGGCGGCGATCCGCTGGCTGCGCGCGCATTCCTCGGAATATCATCTCGACGCGTCGCGGATTGGGGTCTGGGGCGCTTCCGCCGGCGGCCACCTCGCCGCCCTGCTCGGCACTGCCTCGGCGCACAAGGCGTTCGACGTGGGCGACAACCTCGACCAATCCAGCGCGGTGCTTTGCGTCATCGACAGTTTCGGGCCCACCGACTTTTTGCAGTGGGGCGATCCGCCGGTGCCGGCCGCCTACAATACTCCCAACACGGCTCTGGCCCGGCTGCTCGGCGGACCCGTCGCCGACCGGGAAGCACTCGCCCGGCTGGCCAGTCCGGTCCATTTCGTGGACAAGGATTCCGCGCCGTTCTTGATCCTGCACGGCGAGAAAGACCCCATCGTGCCGATGCAGCAGAGCGTGGTCCTGGACGCGGCCCTGCGCCGGGCAGGCGTGGAGAGCACGCTGGTCATCGTGCCGGGCGGCGGGCACGGCGGGGCGTCGTTTGCCGACCCGAAATACCTTTCGCAAATGGCTGCGTTCATGGACCGGCATTTGCGCAAACCGGCCGCTTCGACGCGCTGAGGCCGGCGGTGGTGAGTCCGCCCGCCACGACCGACGGGAAAGCAAGTTGCCGCTTTACCCTTCGACCGGCACGGGTTATGCATTGGGTGGGTTTTTGCAACCATGTTTTCCCACGCCGCTCGTCTCCGCCACGTCGCCGTGGGTGCGGCTGGCCTCATGCTGGGAACATTGGCCGCCGCGCGGGCGCAGGATACCGTCTATTCCAGCAGCACGGACTTCGCCCGGTACGCCGAACGCCTGCGCAACAGCGCCGTCGGGCAGATGCAGCCGCAGACGACGATCCCCACCAACGCCTACCCCGCGCCGGGCACGAACATGCCCCCGGGCACGCCCTTCAACCCGGCGGTGCCGTACCAGTGGAAGACCAACATCGTCACGACGCTGTTCTGGATCGGCGAGCCGGCCGGCGGGAACAACCCGGTCAACAACGTGTCCTCGTCCTGGGACATGAATTGGGCGCAGAACTTCGGCGGCCTCGACGATCCGAACCCCGCCAACCGGCGCGATTTCGTCCCGAGCAAATTCAAGCCTCGTCTGAATCCTTTCTATTTCGCTCTGCCCTACAACGACGTGACCAAGGGATCGACCAAACCCGAGTCCCGGCTCGTCATTCCATGGTACGAGAACGCCTTCGTCGAGGAAGGCCGCAGCGTTTGCCGGGATCGCTGGATCGCCATCCGCAACCCGCGCAACCAGCGCGTCTGTTACGCGCAGTGGGAGGACTGCGGGCCGTTCCGCACGGACCATTGGCAGTACGTCTTCGGTTCCGAACGGCCCCGGCCCAATTTGAACCAGGGCGCGGGCCTGGACGTTTCGCCGGCGGTGCGGGATTTCCTTGGGCTCAACGGCATGGACGTGACCGACTGGAAATTCGTCGAAACCCACGAGGTGCCCCGGGGGCCGTGGTCGCTATACGGCGCGAATAACCCATTCGTGCAGCAGGGGCGCGGGCCGATTGACCCGGTGGCCAGCGCGACCGCGAAAGCCCCGATCACCGCGATGCCGACCCCCGCTCCGCAGACCGTCGGCGGACCGCAGGTTTCCGTGCATTGAGCCGGGAAGGGGGACGCCGATCCGTATGTTGACCAAGGAAGCGACGCTCGATCTCTATTTCATGGAGGCGCGGGCGCGTCTGATCGACCTCGCCGCATTCCTGGATCGTGTCGAACGCGCGCCCGGCGAGGCGGACTTCCGTCTCGGCGCATTGCGGGCGGCGCTGGAGGAAATGGTCCGCCGCCCGGACGGCGCGGCCGAACGCGCGAAGGGCGTTCTCCTCGCGTTGAGCGATCCGACGACCGAACCGCTGTCGGCGGCCACGACGAAATCGGCCGTGGGCGCGTGGTCGGGACGCCTCTGAGGTTGCCAACCGTTCATGCGCTACATCGAACCGCACGCCCACATGGTCAGCCGCACGACGGACGACTATCAGGCGATGGCTCTCGCGGGTTGCCGGGCGGTGTGCGAACCGGCCTTCTGGGCGGGGTTCGACCGTGGCGGGCCGGGGGCGTTCGAGGATTATTTTCGCCAGTTGACGGAGTACGAGCCCCGCCGGGCGGCGCGATTCGGGTTGCCCCATTTTTCGTGGCTTTGCCTCAACCC